>NZ_DAMBTF010000016.1:0-56085 GCF_032054185.1 Proteiniclasticum sp. | reverse complement strand
GAAGTTCACTTTGTTTTTTACCTATATTCTGTTTAATTTTCAAAGAACTTGTTTTCTTTCTCATCACTTGTCTCAAGCGACTTGTCTATAATATCACGCCAGGAATTGTCGGTGTATATACACAATTCATTCTCAGTCAAATATCTCTCTAAATCTTTAATTTTCTTCTTTATTCTCATCATAACTCATTGTGATACACACGGTGTTGTTTCCGGAGCATGGGTATGATTTAAGATGATATCACCCTGCTAAACCCCCTTTTTATCGAACTATATCCTATAAATTCCCTTTATCATTCGTAAACATATCCAATTGCCTGATTTTTGTTGCAAAAAAAGAGGAGAATCCCTATGGATTCTCCTCTTCATCTGTATTACTCTAATTCTTCTTCATTTTCATCAAGAACTTCTTCATCTTCTGAATCTACAAATTCTTCATCATCAAATTCTGTTTCTTCCAGATCAAGCTCAAGATCATCATTGAAGTCCGTATCAATTACATCACTCAATTCCTTTTCGATAAGCTGATCGCTGTCGATCTCTTCGACTTCCGGTCCAACATCCACTCTGGCCGCTATGATTTTAGCCAGTGAAACCACCTTGGAGTCACTTGATGTCTTCATGAGTTTTACACCCATGGCGTTTCTTGAAGTCACTGAGATTTCATGGACATTGATTCTGATGGCAACGCCATCTGAGTTGACAAGAAGCAGTTCATCATCATCGCTGCATGATCTTGCACCGATAACTGAACCAGTCTTGCTGTTTACTCTGTAGGCAATAAGTCCCTTACCGCCTCTGTTCTGTATCTTATACTGTTCGGTAGGTGTTCTCTTACCTAGACCGTTTTCCGATACGACAAGGATATCTTCACCCTGAACAGCTATGTCGAAGGAAACGCAGATATCACCGCTTCTTAAGGATATTCCCTTAACACCGGTAGCTGTTCTTCCCATAGGTCTGATGTCCTGCTCATTGAACTTGATTGCATATCCATCCTTTGTCACCAGCATGAGATCTGCATCTCCTCGGGTAAACTTGACATTAAGTAGAGAATCTCCCTCTTTAAGATTTAGCGCAATCAGTCCGTTCTTTCTGATATTGGTGAAATCATGAAGTGTCGTCTTCTTGATGATACCATGGGTAGTTGCAAATACGAGATAGCCATCCTTCTCCATATCGCTTATGGAAATGACTGCCTGGATATTTTCATCCTGATCCAGCGGTACCAGATTGACCAGATTGATTCCCTTTGAAGTTCTTCCTGATTCAGGGATCTCATAAGCCTTCAGTTTATAAACCTTACCCTTGGAGGTAAAGAACAGAAGATTTTTATGGGTTGAGGTGACGAAGACTCTATTTACCACGTCATCTTCCTTAGTCGTCATCGCCTGTACACCTCTTCCTCCTCTCTTCTGAGCGGAATAGGTTGTAGCAGAGATTCTCTTGATATATCCGTCTTCAGTAAGCGTGATTACGACGTCTTCTTCATTAATGAGGTCTTCGTAGTCCACTTCATATTCACTCTTCTCGATTTCGGTTCTTCTTTCATCTCCGTACTTGTCTCTGATTTCAATGAGCTCGTCCCTGATTACTGAAAGAAGTTTCGTTTCGTCGCTGATGATGCTTTCAAGATAGGAAATCAGTTCCATCAGTGCATTATACTCATCTTCGATCTTATCTCTTTCAAGACCGGTCAGTCTTCTCAGTCTCATATCAAGGATGGCGACTGCCTGCTTATCGGATAGACCAAATCTTGTGATGAGCTCTTCCTTCGCAATATCCGTTGTCTTGGAATTTCTAAGAACTTTAATGACTTCATCAATATTATCAAGGGCAATTCTCAATCCTTCTAGGATATGAGCTCTGTCCTTCGCTTTATTCATTTCAAAGATACTTCTTCTTGTGAGCACTTCTTTCTGGAAATTGATATAGTGGACAAGAATTTCTTTAAGGTTTAGAACTTTAGGTGCATTGTCGACAAGAGCCAGCATGATCACACCAAAAGTATCCTGCACTTTTGTTCTCTTATATAAGTAGTTAAGAATGACATGAGCGTTGGCATCACGTTTAAGTTCGATGACAATTCTCATACCGTCTCTATCAGATTCATCTCGAAGGTCGGAAATTCCGATCAGCTTCTTGTCTCTGACATGTTCAGCAATATTCTCTATAAGTTTTGCTTTGTTTACCATGTAAGGCAGTTCATCAATGATGATTCTCTGTCTGCCTCCTACTTCTTCAATTCTGCTTTTTGCACGGACGATGATTTTACCACGACCGGTTTCGAAGGCTTCTCTTATACCCGATACTCCCATGATGGTACCACCTGTCGGGAAATCGGGTCCTTTAATAAACTGCATCAGTTCAAGGACGGACGCATCTTCATTCTCCATGAGATAGACTGCACCGTTTATGATTTCTTTCAGGTTATGAGGCGGAATGTTTGTGGCCATACCTACAGCGATACCTGAAGATCCATTGACCAGAAGATTCGGGAATCTGGATGGAAGTACAGTCGGTTCCTTCTCTTCTCCGTCGAAATTCGGTGTGAAATCTACAGTATCTTTGTTGATGTCTCTCAGCATTTCACCTGAGATTTTAGCAAGTCTTGCCTCTGTATATCTCATAGCCGCCGCACCATCTCCATCTACTGAACCGAAGTTACCGTGACCTTCAACCAGAAGATACCTTGTGGAGAAATCCTGAGCTAATCTGACCAGCGCATCGTATACGGAAGAATCTCCATGTGGATGGTACTTACCCAGTACGTCACCGACGATTCTCGCACATTTTCTGTATCCTTTTTCATTGTAGATACCCAGTTCATGCATGGAAAAAAGAATTCTTCGATGTACAGGTTTCAGACCGTCTCTGACATCCGGGAGTGCACGCCCGACAATTACACTCATGGCGTAATTGATATAACTGGTTTTCATTTCTTTTCTTAAATCTATTGGTAAAACTTTACCTTCATTATTGTTCAATTATTCGAGCCTCCTATATGTCTAGATTGTCTACATACTTAGCATTTTTCTCGATAAATGCTCTTCTGGGCTCGACTTTATCGCCCATAAGAATCGTGAAAATCTCATCTGCAGCTTTGGCATCTTCAATATCAGCTCTAAGCAGGATTCTGTTTTCAGGATCCATTGTCGTTTCCCACAGCTGTTCAGCATTCATTTCTCCTAGACCCTTATATCTCTGAAGCTGAATGGTGCTGTCCTTACCACCTAAACGTTCAACAATTTCTTCCATTTCTTTATCTGAATAGGCATATTCATGATTCTTGCCCTTTGAAACCTTATATAGCGGTGGCTGTGCAATATACACATGCCCTCCTTCGATAAGCTCCTTCATGTATCTGTAGAAGAAGGTGAGAAGAAGCGTTCTGATATGAGCTCCATCGACATCGGCATCTGTCATGATGATGATACGCGAATAACGCAGCTTTGTGGTGTCGAAATCTTTACCGATTCCAGCTCCGAATGCGGTGATCATGGATCTTATGGTGTCAGATCCCAGCATCTTGTCCAGTCTTGCCTTCTCGACATTCATGATTTTACCTCTAAGAGGGAGAATCGCCTGGAACTGTCTGTTTCTTCCCTGCTTGGCGGAACCACCCGCGGAATCTCCCTCTACGATGTAGATTTCTGATTCCAGAGGATCCTTAGAAGCGCAGTCAGACAGTTTACCTGGAAGGGTCGTTCTTTCAAGAACACTCTTACGAGTCAGTTCTCTGGCCTTTCTTGCAGCCTCTCTTGCTCTTGCAGCCATCAGAGCCTTGTCGATGATGATCTTACCCATGGCAGGGTTTTCTTCCAGTAGAGTCGACAGTGCGCTTCCGACGATTCCGTCAACGATGCTTCTGACTTCGGCATTACCGAGCTTGGTCTTTGTCTGTCCTTCAAACTGAGGATCGGTCAGTTTTACTGAAATGACTGCTGTCAGTCCTTCTCTGATGTCATCTCCGGAAAGGTTCTTGTCGCTTTCCTTGATATGCCCGAATCTTTTTCCATAATCGTTGACAACCCTTGTCAGGGCTCTCTTGAATCCATCAAGATGAGTTCCTCCCTCAATGGTATCGATATTATTGGCATAGGAAAAAAGATTTTCGCTGTAGCTGTCATTGAACTGAAGGCCGACCTCAACGATATAGTCATCCTTCATTTCATCAATGTACATGACTTCTTTATGCAGTACTTCCTTATTTCTGTTCAGATACTCGACAAAAGACTTGATTCCACCTTCATAGTAGAAAGATTCTTCTTTTTCTTCGCCGTTTTCATCTTCTCTTTCATCTTTGATTGAGATTCTCAGACCCTTGTTCAGGAAAGCCAGTTCTCTTAATCTTTCTGAGAGGATTTCGAAATCATACTCGACTTCGTCGAAGATTGTGGCATCCGGTTTAAAAGTGGTTTTCGTTCCTGTGTGTTCGGAAACACCTGCTTCAACGAGGCCACCTACAGGATTACCATAGGCAAATTCCTGTCTGTAGACTTTATTGTTTCTTCTGATTTCCACACTGCAGGTTTCAGAGAGAGCATTGACTACTGAAGCACCAACTCCGTGAAGACCTCCTGAGACCTTGTATCCTCCGCCGCCGAATTTACCTCCAGCATGGAGAACAGTCATGATGACTTCGACTGTAGACTTACCGAGTTTCTCGTTCATTCCGATCGGCATACCTCGTCCGTCATCCACAACAGTGATGGAATTGTCTTTGTGGATATACACCTCAATATGAGAGCAGTATCCTGCAACAGCCTCATCTATGCTGTTATCTACTATTTCATAGACAAGATGGTGCAGCCCTCTTGCCGATGTGGATCCGATATACATTCCCGGTCTCTTTCTGACCGCTTCCAGTCCTTCCAGGACCTGGATATTGCTGTCCTCGTAACTTTCATCCACTCTGATCTTCTTATTTTCCTTGTTCCTGTCGAATATTTCAGGCACGGTTTCCTCTATTACAGGATCCTTTGTGTTATCCGTATTGTTTTCTACCATTTTATTGGCCTCCCTTCTAGTCCTCAAATCTTAGTTTCGTTCTTTTTGACAGAGTCTTTGAGGAAATGGGCGATAAATAGATTATCGATTTTTTCTCTATCTCTGCAATAATGATCGATTTTGGTTTCTCATCTGTAATTCGTGTCACAAAACCATCTTCTTCAGCTAAACGAAGAAACTGGCTGGTATCCGAACTATACATGGATGACTCCACATCAAATATTCCTATAACATCTTTCAATGGGACTACTACATTTTCGCCCAGGTGTAAAAACATTTAATCTCCTCCATCCACTATAGATCCATTCTGAACATTAAACAGCCTGTAACTGCCTGTAAGATACTCTTCGATATTCTCGACTCCTGTACAGGTTATTACAGTCTGTATATTCTCTATGGACTTTAGAATAAATTTCTTTCTGGATAAATCCAGTTCTGAGAGCACGTCATCAAGAAGCAGAATGGGATATTCACCCTTGACTTTTTTGATGATTTCAAGAGATGAGAACTTCATCGTGAGGACAGCAGTTCTTTGCTGACCCTGAGAACCAAAATCTTTGGCATCTACATCATTGATGAATATCAATAAATCATCACGATGTATTCCTGCAGATGTGGTACCTCTATCTATATCAATCTCTCTTTTTCTGGTGAGCTCATTTTTCAGATTGTCTTTAAGATTTCCCTCCAGAGAAAAAGAACTTTTATATACATATCTGATTTCTTCTTTCTGTGTTGTGATCTCCTGATGGATCGCTTTTCCGTATGAATTGAGCATACCGATATAATTTATTCTTTGCCTTGCGATATAACTGGCCTGTTCACTCAATTTGATGTCATAGATATCCAGTATATTCTTGTCTATCCTTCTGGATTTCAGTAAGGCATTTCTTTCCGCCAGTACCTTGTTATAGTTAACAAGAGCATTGTAATACTGCTTATCAAGCTGGCTGATTTCCATATCCAGGAAGCGTCTTCTTATCCCTGGTGATTCCTTCACGATTTTAAGATCTTCCGGCGAAAACATCACGACATTCAGAACACCTAGTAAATCTCCGATCTTTGTCAGTTTTACCTTGTTCACCGAGATGGATTTCCTACCATCAGACAGCAGATTCATATCAATTGTCTTATCCAGACGATCTTTTTCAATATAAACTCTGATCTGCGCATTTTTTTTATCCCACATAATCAGATCCTTCACCTTGCTGGTGCGATGAGACCTTCCGAAGGCGCAGTAATAGATCGACTCAAGTATATTGGTCTTTCCTTGAGCGTTTTCTCCCTGAAACACATTGACATCCTTGCCTAATTCAATATTCAGGTGATTGTAGTTTCTATAATTTATCAGACTGATGTTACGTATTTTCATTAAAAATCTCCTACAAGACATTATACCACATAGAAGTTTAACCTTCTATGTGGTATAAGGCTCAATACATATAGCTTTTTAATCGAATGTTATTCTGCTACCGCTGTAAAAACTTCTCCATTGAATTCGACTTTATCTCCTGGATAAATTTTCTTACCCCGTCTCAGTTCCACTTCATCATTAACTTTGACAAGCCCTTCTAAAATATACGCTTTTGCTTCTGATCCCAATGAAACAACTCCAGCCCATTTTAAAAATGAATCCAGCTTGATGTACTCGGTTTTAATTTTAATTTCCATTTTTCCCCCTTATCTCGCTAGTCTAACTGGTAACACCATATATTTGCAGTTATCTGTAATGCTGTTTCTGATTATGGCAGGGCTTACACCTGATGTCATTTCCAGAACAATCTCTTCTTCATCCATGACTTTAAGCGTATCCAAAAGATAATTTGCATTGAATGCGATTTCTATGGAATCTCCATCCATGGAAACCGGTACCTCTTCCTTCACTTTACCGAACTGTGAGTTTGAAGTGATGGTAGCCCTGTCGTTTTCGATATGCAGCTTGATCAGCCTGGATGATCCATCCTTGGCCATAAGAGATGCTCTTTCGATACTCTGGGCAAGAAGTGCTCTTTTCACTTTAAACTGCAGCTTATAGTCTGTTGGAATAATCGATTCATACTTGATGAAATTACCGGAAAGCAGTCTTGAAACGATTTTTGTGTTTTGAATTTCAAAAAGGATATGGTTATCATTAAAGCTGATATAAAGCATTTCATCTTTATCGCTGAGGATTTTCGAAACTTCGTTGAGTGTCTTCCCCGGAATAACAACTGACACATCTTCATTGGATTCAAGATATTCACTCTTCATGGCAAGTCTGAATCCGTCCAGAGCCACCATATTCAGAATCTTGTTCTTCACTTCAAAAAGTACACCCATAAGAATCGGTCTGGATTCATCCTGGGCTACAGCAAAGGATGTGCTTCTGATGAGGTTCTTGAATACATCTTCATTGATGGCGATCTTTTCGCGGTTACCGATTTCAGGCAGCATGGGAAATTCTTCGGCATTCAAATACAGAAGGTTGAATTCAGAGTTCTCGCAGGAGATCAGGATGGTGTTGTTTTCCATTGTTGCAAGTTCGATTATTGCATCTGGAAGTTTTCTGATGATATCTCCGAACAGTTTTGAATCGATAACGATTCTTCCTTCTTCCATGATGGTAGATGGAACCAGAGTCTCAATACTCAGATCAATGTCAGAACCTCGCATGATGACTTCCTGGCTACCTGTTTCGATATATATACCTTCTAAGACAGCCATTGGGGATTTTCCAAGTATGGCTTTTTGTACAGTTGATATTCCTTCAACCAAATCTCTTTTTTGACATCTGAAATGCATGATTTAATCCTCCCGAATTCATTTAATAAAACATTGTTACATTGGGGATGTTTTGATAAACAGTGAATAACCTAATCCCCCGCTAATAGTAATTAATATAATAGATTATTTAGTATTAGTAGTAGTAGGGCCCGGTATTCTGTGGATAAGTGCTAAAACCATTGATACATATCGAAGAACAGGATTTTCAACTCTGTGGATGAATCTGAACGAAATTTACGAGTTATCCACAACTATCCACAGGAGATTTATCCAATGATTTAATCCACAAGTGAATCAACAGGCATTCTAACTCTTTGTTGATTACTGATTATTGATCTTCTTCGTAATGATTTTGATTGCATTTGCCAGCGTATCATCTGTTTTTAAAGCCCCGGATATCTTTTCATAGGCATGAATTACCGTAGTATGATCTCTGCCGCCGAATTCATCACCGATCTTAGGTAAACTCATATCTGTAAGCTTACGTGAGAGATACATTGCAATCTGCCTTGGATAGGAGACATTTCTTGTCCTTCTCTGAGACTTCAGTTCCTGGATGGAGAGATTATAATAATTGGCTACCACATCCTGAATAAGATCGATTGTGATGGTTTTGCTCTGGCTGGAAGAGATGATATCTTTCAAGGCTTCAGCTGCAAGGTCCACCGTAATGTTCTTGTTGTTTGTCAGTGAAGAATAGGCCATCACTCTGATGAGTGCACCTTCAAGCTCTCTGATGTTGGATTTGATCTTCGTTGCGATATAGACCATGACATCTGATGAAACTACATACTTTTCGATTTCCGCTTTCTTCTTAAGGATAGCGATTCTCGTTTCAAAGTCAGGAGCTTGAATGTCTGCCTGAAGACCCCAGGCGAATCGGGTTCTTAATCGGTCTTCTAATGTAGGAATCTCATTTGGCGGTCTGTCACTGGAAATGATGATCTGTTTTCTTGCTTCATACAGCTCATTGAAAGTATGGAAAAATTCTTCCTGTGTACTTTCCTTTCCTGCGATGAACTGGATGTCATCCACCAGAAGGACATCCACATTTCTGTATTTGTTTCTGAAATCAAGATTCTTATCGTATCTTATGGAATTGATCAGTTCATTGGTGAATTTCTCTGAAGATACATAAACCACTTTTGCACTGGGATTGTTTGCCTGAATATGATGTCCGATGGCATGCATCAGATGGGTTTTTCCCAGTCCGACTCCCCCATAGAGAAAGAGCGGATTATAGGCATTTGCAGGTGATTCTGCGACTGCCACTGATGCCGCATGGGCAAACCGGTTTGAATTACCGATGACAAATGAGTCGAAGGTATATTTTGAATTGAGCGATCCGAAGGAATCCTGAGCAGGTTTAGCTGGAACTTTGCTTTCCTTCACTTCGGAATCCGCTTTTTCTTCCAGTCCTCCCACAATGCATTCTACATCGATCTCCTGATTTAATACGTGTTTGATCGATTCTTTAAAAAGCAGCTTATATCTCTGATTAATAATATCTAATGTAAGTTCATTAGGAACACTAATCATAAATACCCCATTACGAACACCTAAAGGCTTTAAACCAAGTATCCAAGTGTTATAGCTTACTTCGGACATGATTTCTACCTTAAGTATTCTGAGTACTTTTTCCCATGTTTCATTGAGTTGGGTATCCATGAACTACGTCCTCCTAAAAAAAATTTTTTGAGTATAAAAGAAAAATTCCTGAATCAACAGGTAATTAACAGGTAATCAACAGTATTTGAGTCTGAAAATAAAAAACAGGTTCTATGTTGATAAAATCAAAGATTAAGCTGTTTATAATGTGATTAACATACAATAACGGAAGGTTATACACGTTTACGAAACTGGATACTCACATTGTTATGAAACTCAGACCCATTGTGATTCAATGATTAAGAGATAGTGAGAAGTGGTTCTGTACATTATAAGAACAGGTTATACACAGAATTATCCACAGTTGTGGATAATTAGCGTTTTTCTGATTAATTATCAACAGGTCTCTCCTATAATATCATATTGAAACCAGCTAGTTCAATAAGTTATCCACAATTGTTAGGGCTAAATAGGATAAAATAACTTATTTCTAGATTTCTTGACACTCAGGGATACCATGAGTATAATAGTGTAGTAAAATCGAAGTATCGGGACAAGTGCGCATTTTTTGAGCATTGAGACCAATATGAAATAATTGATACGAAGGGGGTGTCAACATGTGGATGACATTTCAGCCTAAGAAGAAGCAGGGTAAGAAAGAACACGGCTTCAGAAAGAGAATGGCTACTAAAAATGGTAGAAACGTTCTTAAGAGAAGAAGAGCTAAGGGAAGAAAAAGATTGTCAGCATAAGGTCGCTTAATTGTGGCCTTTTTCTGTAATTGTCGGAAAGGATTATCTCCATGAAACATGAAAAAGTTAGAAAAAACTCTGAATTTCAGGTCATTTACAGGAGAGGTAAATCTTTTGCCAACAATCTTTTGGTTTTGTATGTTTACAAGAACAGAAAAAATCAACTTGACGGGGTCCCCTTCAATAGGATCGGTATCTCAGTCAGCAAGAAAGTCGGAAAGAGCGTAGTCAGGAGTCGGGTAAAAAGACTTATAAATGAAGCTTATCGTTTAAATAAGGATGCTTATTTAAAGGGTTATGATTTTGTAATAATTGCCAGGGTATCAAGTCATGACAAGAGTTATTCCGAAACCGAAAAAGCACTGATTCACGTCTTCAAAAAGGCGGGTTTAGTAAATGATGAAAAAAATACTGTTAAAATCAATTAGATTCTACAGAAAGTATATTTCACCCAATAAGCCTCCAAGCTGCAGGTTCACGCCTACATGTTCTGTCTATGCCATTAATGCCATAGAAAAACATGGTGCACTTAAGGGAGGCTACATGGCTATAAAAAGAATTTTTAGATGCCATCCGTTTTATAAAGGAAGTCTGTATGATCCGGTTGAATAAAACTTGGAGGTAAAAGGATTGGCTCAATTAAATCAGTTGTTTATTTGGATATTTGAACAGCTAAAAACTGTAGTGGAACTGTTTGTAACAAAACCGGGAAATCAGTGGGGACTTACAATCGTTCTGTTTACAATCCTGTTCAATATTCTGATGCTGCCTATTAATCTGAAACAGATGAAAACCATGAGAAAGCAGCAGGCACTTCAGCCAGAAGTTGCTAAGATTCAAGCTAAGTACAAGAATGATCCGCAGAAGCTGCAGGAAATGCAGATGAAGCTATATAAGGAAAACAATGTAAACATGTTCGGCGGATGTCTCCCCTTACTGATTACATATCCGATTTTCATCGCAATGTTTGGTGTGTTCAGACAACTCGTGGCTGATGGTAAACTGACTGGAATGAGATTCACACCTTTAATTCCTGATCTGGCTGCTAACCACAATATAATTCTTTCCATCCTATCCGTAGGAACCATGTTACTTTCTACTTATATCACAACGCTTAAAACGAAAGGTCAGGATAATCCTGCAGCAGCCTCTGCAAACAAAATGCAGTATATGATGGCAGCATTATTCGGATGGATCACATACACCTCGAACTCCGCTTTAGGTCTTTACTGGGTAACTGGTAATGCATTCAGAGTGATACAGGGACTGATCCTTAACAACATGGATAAGAAAAAAAGTGAGAATGTCATAAAATAGTAGTTTGTTGGTATTGTTGCCAAATAAGGTGGTATTGAAATGAATAGTATGCAATTTTCAGGTAAGAATGTTGACGAAGCTCTGTCAAACGCATTAAGAGAGCTGAATGTAACACAAGATAAGATTACTTATGAAGTAATTGATGAAGGTGCTAAGGGACTGCTTGGACTGATCGGCACAAAACCTGCAATCATTCAGGTGGAGATGATACCTGTTGAAAGAGACTTAAGAGAAGATGCAGTCAGCTTCCTTAAAGGAATCTTTGAAAATATGGGGATAACAGCTGAGCTTGATGCTGTTCTTGAAGACAATATGATGAAAGTTGATATATCAGGGCCAAAGATGGGTCTTGTTATCGGCTATCGAGGTGAAACACTTGATTCATTACAGTATCTCACAAGTCTTGTGGTGAACAAGAGACGTGAGGGCGAGTATGTAAGAGTCGTCCTTGATACAGAAGGATATCGTCTGAAAAGAGAAGAGACATTGGAAAGACTTGCTGAAAAGACCGCTTATAAAGTGAAGAAGTACAGACGTCCAATGAAGCTGGAACCTATGAATCCGTATGAAAGAAGGATCATTCATTCCAAACTGCAGAAAATTGAAGGTATCGTAACGCATAGCGTCGGCGATGAACCATACAGAAGAGTTGTTATAGAACTTGATAAGTAATAAAAAGCCTGAGAACATCTCAGGCTTTTTTGTACAAAAAAACACAGGATTTGAGGATTAAGTTAAAATCTTGGAGAATCTATAGAATTTACCGATACCTCTTGAATTCTATGGAAATTAACTATAGAATACAAAAGATAATAATTGCCTTATAAAGTTTAGGCAAGCAGGAGGAAAGATGAGAGAATATGAAACCATAGCCGCGATTTCCACATCATTAGGAGAAAGTGGTGTTTCGATAATTAAACTGTCTGGTGGAAATGCCAAGGAAATTGCAGCAAAGATCTTTAAACAGAAGAATAATTCGGATTTTCTGAAAGCCAAACCCTGGACGATGAATTACGGACATGTGGTGGACATTGACTCAGGAGAGATTATAGATGAGGTACTGGTCAGTTATTTCCAGGGACCCCGTAGTTTTACTGCTGAGGATGTTGTGGAAATCAACTGTCACGGTGGTAGAATAGCTACCGAATCCGTATTGAATACGGTATTTCAGGCGGGAGCAAGACCTGCCGAGCCAGGTGAGTTCACAAAGCGTGCATTTCTGAATGGACGTATAGACCTTTCACAGGCTGAAGCTGTCATCGACATCATACAGGCAAAAACGGAACTCTCAATGAAATCTGCTGTAAGCCAGAGCGGTGGGAAACTATCCGGAGAAATAACAGATATCAGGAATCAGATACTTAACCTGCTGGCATTCATCGAAGTCACGGTAGATTTTCCTGAAGAAGACCTTGAGTTTACTACCGGAAACGAAGTCAGTGAAAAGCTCACACATCTTTTATTGAAGGTCAGCGATCTTTTGAAAACATCCGAGGAAGGAAAAATACTGCGTGAAGGATTAAGCATAGCTATAATCGGTAAACCTAACGTTGGTAAGAGCTCACTTCTCAATGCGCTGCTAAAGGAAAATAGAGCGATTGTCACTGATGTCCCAGGGACTACGAGAGACATTATTGAGGAATACCTTAACATAGACGGAATACCGATTAAAATCACGGACACAGCCGGTATACGCGAAACAGATGATATCGTAGAAAAGATAGGGGTAGACAGGTCAAAAAGTAAGATTGATGAGGCAGATCTCATTGTATTCGTGCTTGATCATTCTAGACCGCTTGATCAAGAAGATAAAGATATAGTTAAATATATAGGTAATAGAAAAAGCATAACACTAATAAACAAAATAGACCTTGAGGAGCAAATTAATCCTGATGGCATCGATTTAGGGGCAACCATTGGTGTGTCAGCACTTAATGGTTACGGTATTAACGAACTGAAAGATAAAATCAAGGAGCTTTTCTTCCATGGCAATATCGAAATAACTGATGTCATGGTGACGAATAGAAGACATAAGGAAGCGCTAATGCGTGCACATGAAAAGATGACCGCGGCCAAAACGGCCATAGACCAGGGAATATCCCTTGATCTAGCTGCAATAGATATTAATGCGGCATGGAATTATTTTGGTGAAATTACAGGAGATACTCTTTCAGAAGATCTGGTGGATAAGATATTCAGCGACTTCTGCATAGGGAAATAGAGGTGAAAATAATTGATTACATATAATGCAGGTAACTATGACGTTATCGTTGTCGGTGCAGGCCATGCAGGCTGTGAAGCAGCCTTAGCATCTGCCAGACTGGGACTTAAGACACTGATGTGTACCATGAATATCGAAAGCCTGGCTTTCATGCCTTGTAATCCGAATATCGGAGGAACTTCGAAGGGCCATCTGGTAAGAGAACTTGATGCGCTTGGCGGAGAAATGGGCGTAAATATCGATAAAACCCTTATTCAGTCGAGAATGCTTAATACATCCAAAGGACCGGCAGTACACTCGCTAAGAGCTCAGGCAGATAAAGTCGAATATCAGAAAGAGATGAGAAAAGTCATCGAAAATACCGATAATCTTTTTCTCAAGCAGATCGAAGTAACTGACATCCTGACAGAGAGCGGTGAAATAAAAGGTGTCGCTACTCGCAATGGCGGAAACTATATGGGGAAGGCTGTTATACTCTGTACCGGTACATATCTGGCGAGTAAAGTCATCATAGGGGAAGCAAATTATGAAAGTGGTCCTAACGGTTTAGCCAGTGCAAAAATTCTTCCTGAAAACCTTCAGAAGATGGGATTTGAAATGCATAGATTTAAAACAGGGACTCCAGTGAGAGTACATAAGAGAAGTATAGATTTTTCACTTATGGAAGAACAGAAAGGTGATGAAAAAATCATTCCATTCTCTTTTGTTAACGATACATTTTTAGATGCACCTGTCGACCGGGAACAGATCAGCTGTTATCTGACTTATACCAATGAACAAACACACAAAGTAATCGATCGAAACAGAGATAGTTCCCCTATGTTCAATGGCAGCATTGAAGGTGTGGGAGCCAGATACTGCCCTTCCATAGAAGATAAGATCTACAGATTTCCCGATAAATCAAGACATCAGATATTTATTGAACCTGAAGGAAAAGAGACTAATGAGATGTATGTTCAGGGGATGTCATCATCCCTGCCCGAAGAAGTTCAGATAGAGATGCTTAGAACGATACCGGCTTTCAGAGACATCGAAATTACTAGAACGGGTTATGCCATAGAGTATGAAATGATCGATCCGCTCCAGCTGTTCCCTACCCTTGAATTCAAAATGATCCGAGGACTGTATGGGGCTGGACAGATTAATGGAACCTCAGGCTATGAAGAAGCAGCAGCTCAAGGGATTGTTGCTGGTATCAATGCAGCACTCAAAGTCAAAGGTGAAGAGCCTATGATCATCGACCGTTCACAGGGCTATATAGGTGTTTTGATAGATGATCTTGTCACTAAGGGAACAAATGAACCGTACAGAATGATGACCAGTCGTGCGGAATACAGACTGCTTCTGAGACAGGATAATGCAGATCTGAGACTGACGGATATTGGACGCCGGGTCGGTCTTGTGTCAGATGAGCGGTATGAGAAATACGTTTCCAGAAAGAAAATGATAGAAAGTGAACTGGAGCGATTGAAGAAACTTCAGATTACCGGAAAACGTGAAGTTAATGAACTTCTTGAAAGCAAAGGTTCTACTGAGCTGAAAAAACCTACTTCATTATATGAACTAATCAAAAGACCAGAACTGGATTACTTTAAAGTTGCTGAGCTCGATACTGATAGACCACAGTTAAGAATAGACATACAAGAGCAGGTCAACATTATGAGCAAATATGAAGGCTATATTAAGCAGCAGTTTGAAGATGTTGCTCAGTTCTCGAAATATGAGAAAAGAAAGCTTGATGAGATTGAAGACTACTTCAGTATTAAAGGGCTCAGAATTGAAGCAGCCCAGAAATTGAACAAGCTGAAGCCCATAAATCTGGGACAGGCATCAAGAATATCTGGAGTTAATCCTGCAGATATTACAGTAATTCAGATATTCTTAGAAACTAAACGTAAAAATAAGGGGGCATAGAATGTATTTTGATGTTATGAATCAGAGTACGGAAGCCTTAGGGCTCTCCTTTGACAGAAGTCAGTACGAACAGTTCATGAAGTATAAGGATCTTTTAAAAGAATGGAATGAAAAAATAAATCTTACAGCAATAACTGATGATGAGGATATTATCAGCAAGCACTTCATAGATTCAATACAGGCTTTCAAATTTTCAGAGCTTAAAAAAGCGAAAACAGTCATAGATGTTGGTACAGGAGCAGGATTTCCTGGTCTGCCCATAAAGATTATACAGAAGGATGTAAAACTTACACTTCTGGATTCTCTTAACAAGAGACTGAACTTCTTAAAGGCAGTAACACAGGAACTTGGAATCTCAGATGTAGAATTTATTCACAGCAGAGCTGAAGATGGAAGTAGAATACAGTCACTACGCGATACTTTTGATGTGGCAGTATCTAGAGCAGTTGCAAATCTAACTCTACTCACTGAACTCTGTCTCCCCTATGTAAAAGTAGGCGGATATTTTATAGCTTTAAAAGGTCCTGCTGTTGAAGAAGAAATTGAAGATGCCCGGTATGCTATACGGGTGCTGGGTGGAAAGATTCATGAAATAATCGAGGTTCATATTGAGGGAACAGATCTGAAGCACAATCTGGTTGTTATTCAGAAAGTTAAAAGTACACCACAAATGTATCCACGATCATCTTCAGCAATAAAGAAGTCATTGATCACTTCCAGATGAGCTTATACCAACAAAATTTGATAATGTTTCACGTGAAACAATCATGGATTAACTTCTATGTTTCACGTGAAACATTTTTTGTTTACTAAGTCATTTAAGTGCTTTGTAGTAAGTTGTAGGATTATTATATTCAAAAAGTGAACTTATTATTGGGAATGAACACAGCTTCAGTACCACTTCTAATGCAGTATGGATTGGCGGGTAAAGGTCACAACGGGATAAATTTTAACCATCAATACAATCTTAGTATTACGTCAGAATTTTCCCTGTCTGAGGTACAAGGCTTCTAATATTCTTAACTATTTACATTTACACAGGTAGAGCTCACAAAAAATAATTACCACATTGAAACTGTAAGTGATGATCGGGGAGTCGGAGAAGATTCTATTTTCTGTAGTTTTGCCGAGCTCCCAGATAATTTCCTGATCCGTAATAGTTTTGTGTCAGACAATTTTTCTTGCAATTGCATGACACATCTTGGGAATACTCAGAACTTTGCTTTATATAAACTTCCCATCATGATAAACGGATAGCTGTAATATTACGATTCAGTAGAATTCATCCAGATTGGGTGAAATACCACCTATATGAGACTACTTCCCATGTCAAATCTTGATCTATCAATGATAAATATTATTTAATATATTTATCAAAATAAAAAACGGTGACGATTCAGAGCAAACATTTTGCTGCATCATAATTCATAATCGGGACCATACTTAAGTTGCTTTGTTTAGATTAGTTCTATATTGAGTGAAAAGTTAAGATGCATCTCAATTTACATACAACTGGTGCAAATTTTATTTTTAGAAGTATCACCAATCTGTAAGCATCTCGCTTAAATTAATGATGATCAAAATGTATGTTTCACGTGAAACATTATGGTGAATATAACAGATACCAGGCATTTCAGCATTTAATCAATCAAAAAAAATAGATATTAAACCGATAGAGATTATTCTATGTCATGAATGTTTCACGTGAAACATCTCATAATAACTATGAAAAGAGTCTTATAAAGGGTATAATCAAAAATAAGCGTATTATTGAATTGATGAATAACGAGGAGCGATTTATGAAAATTGTAAGCATCTTCAATCAAAAAGGTGGTGTAGGTAAAACTACAACCAATATAAATCTTGCAGCATTTATAGCATTAAGAGGATACAAAGTACTGGTGATAGATATTGATCCGCAGGGAAATACTTCTAGTGGGCTTGGAATTGAAAAGGAAGAACTTGAGAATACCACATATGAACTGCTTCTAAGCGATATTTCAATCGCGGATGTCATTCACAATGTGGAGAATATAGAAAATCTGAAAATAATCCCTTCCAATATGAATTTAGCAGGCGCAGATCTTGAACTAAGTTATATGGAGCATAGAGAATCCATATTAAAAACTAAATTAGCTGCGTTAGAGGAGAACTTTGATTATGTGATAATCGACTGTCCACCATCTCTGGGACTTCTGACGATCAATGCTCTGACAGCTTCGGATACTGTTCTGATTCCTATGCAATGTGAGTATTATGCACTAGAAGGTATCAGTCAGCTGGTAAAAACTATCCAGAAAGTCAAAAAAGGATTAAACAAGAACTTAGAGGTTGAGGGTGTTGTTCTAACAATGTTTGACTCTCGTCGAAACCTGCAGATACAGGTTGCTGAAGAACTTAAAAGTTATTTCGGAGAACTTGTCTATGAGAATTCCATTCCTAGAAACATTCGATTGGCAGAAGCCCCAAGTTTTGGGCTTCCAATAGCACTTTACGATCCAAAGGCAAAGGGGTCTGAAGCATACTCTGATCTTGCAGATGAGTTTTTAAGAAAACAATCCCAGGAGGTAGTTAATGGTTAAGAAATTCGGATTAGGAAAAGGACTTGATAAGCTGATTCCCGAAGATGAAGAGAGTATAAATCTTTTAAGTATCAATAAAATTAAAGCGAACAAAAAGCAGCCACGAAAGTACTTTGATGAAGAGAAAATCGCTATGCTTGCAGAATCCATCAAAGAACATGGAATGATTCAGCCGATCATCGTTCAGAAAGATAATGATGACTACATCATCATAGCTGGTGAGAGGAGATGGAGAGCGGCCAAGAGGGCTAATCTTAAAGAAGTACCTGTAATCGTGATGGATATTGCAGAATCTGCAGTGCTTGAGATTTCTCTTATTGAAAATATACAGAGACAGGATCTTAACCCCATTGAAGAAGCAAATGCATACAAGAGACTTATCAACGACTTTGAACTTACTCAAGAAGAACTGGCAAGAAAAATTGGTAAATCAAGAACGAGTATCAGCAACACAATGAGACTGATTAATCTGGATGATCGTGTTCAGGACTTTCTCATTGAAGAAATCTTGTCTGAAGGTCATGGAAGAGCGATACTAGGTCTTGAGGGTAAGGACGATCAGTACCTGACTGCTCAGAAGGTAGTAGATGAAAATCTGAGTGTCCGAGAAACAGAACAGCTTGTTGCAAATTACTATCGTGTGAAAGCAGTACCAAGAAAAGTGAAACTTGATCCTTATTATAAAGATATTGAAAAAAGACTTGCAAAAAGCATAGGGACTAAAGTATTATTGAAACCGAAAGCGAAAAACAAAGGAAGAATAGAAATCGAATATTACAGCATGGATGATCTCAATAGAATACTGGATTATCTTAAACTGGAAGAACAGGAGTAGAAATGGACTACAATTCTTTATCGAATTACATCAATTACAATCTACCTATTATCATTCTTATTCTCGTAATTTTATTTATAGTAATAACCATTTTTTCAATCACTCTTCTCATATCTAACAAAAGGATGAAAAAGAGATACAATCTGCTGATGAAAAATGCAGATAAAAGTAGTCTGGAAGAAATGATCAGGTCTTATCAGCGCAAAATTGATACAAGCTATGTCGATACAAAGCTTGCCATTGAGGAACTCAAACTACTAAGTAATCAGATTAATCATTGTATCCAGAAAGTTGGAGTGGTCAGATATAAAGCATTTGAGGACATCGGAAGTGATTTGAGCTACAGTGTTGCAATGCTGGATAATAAAAATGATGGTGTTGTCATTACAAGTATATTCGGGAGAAATATGAGTACATCATATGCTAAACCAATCAGTAAAGGTACATCTAAGTATGCTCTTTCTGATGAAGAAACATTTGCGATGAACAAAGCACTTGGACTGGAAAAGAAGTAAAAAAAATCGATAGCCATTCATGATGATTCATGAATGGCTATCGATTTTTTTATCTAAGGTTGTCTGTCGGACTCGTTATGGAATGTATCAAGTACACCAACTGTCTGAAGTACCTTAAAGCCCACTACCATAAATATGAGAAAGAACATGCCCAGAACACCGGCCATCTTAAGTCCGATGAAAATCGCCATTATGGTTATGACTGGATTGATATTCAAACTGCTTGATAGTATCTTCGGTTCCCAAATATTTCTGCCAACTGCTACGATGATCCACAGGACACCAAGTCCAATAGGGATTGTAATGTTTCCCTGAGTGAAAAAGTATATGGCAAGGGGAACGTAAGCGGCTGAAACACCAAGTACCGGCATCAGATCCAGAAATGCTGTAATGATACCTAGTATCAGAGCATAAGGGACACCAAGTATTAAATAGCCTAGTGTTGAAATGACACCCGTAATCATAATAATAAGCAGATAGGACAATCCATATTTCAGAACCATATTTTTTCCTGCTGTGATGATATCTCTAAGTCTATCTTCCTGTCTGTCTGAAGTTGGCAGGTAATTATACAGGAAACCTGGATTTGTAAGAAACTTCTTCGTGAAGAAGAAGGAAACTACAACTGTAAATATAATGACGAGTAACAGATTCGGTAATCCTGAAACAGTATTGATTGCAAATGTTCCAACTACTCTTCCGATGGAAATGACGACATCTTTAAGTGAGTTTAAAGTTGAACTCAACATTTCACTTCCGGATTCAACGATTCCCGGATCAAGGCTCTGAATGTTTGAAGCGAGCCAGTCATACTGATTCTGAAACCATTTTACAATAACATCGTAATTGTTGTTGAAGTAGGTAACAGTATTCACGATCAGTTCGATCATCTGATTCACTAGTCGTATGGTGATAGCTGTTATGAGGGTGCCTATGGTCCCGTAGAATGTCAGGAGCGTCACCAGTATAATGAGGTTCTGATTTACTCTGCTTTTAGTCCAGATAATCAGTTTCTTTACCAGTGGGCTAACAATGGCGGCCACAATAAATGCGAGAACAAATGGTATGGTATAGGGTAAGGTTTTAATAAAGAGAAAAAAGGAAATGGTATAGACTACGAAATAGATCAGCATTTTATCATATTTTCTGATGTATGATTGTTTATAATCTTCCATGATTCACCTCATCTAAATATTTAAGTCCGGTAATTAATTGGTCTATCTCTTTCTCAGTGGTAAAATACCCGAAACTTGCTCTCAGACTTCCAGTGTTTCCTGTGCCTAGAGATTTATGCGCTAGTGGGGCGCAATGATAACCTGAGCGGGTGATGATGTCGAATTTCTGCTCTAGTATAAAAGCGGCTTCAGAATAATCAGACCCGGTAATAAGAAGAGAAAAATTAGGTATTCTGTTTTCAGCAGAATGGTACCCCATGATGCTGACAGAACGTATGCCATCCAGATTCTGGATAAAGTGACTCATTTTTTTAAGGGATTCAGAATATATAACATCTATTGATATGCTATTTATATACCTTACCCCTTCTAAAAGTCCCGCTATACCAGGAAGGTTGTGCGTACCTGCTTCAAATTTATCGGGTAAAAATAAAGGCTGTTCGAGACTCAATGAATCAGAACCGGTTCCACCTGTAAAAACTGGACTTAACTGCTCATTAATTCGATCATTAATGATAAATCCACCGGTCCCTTGGGGGCCCATCAGACCTTTATGACCAGTGAATGCTATTGCATCCAGATTCATCTCATCTAAAGTTACATTAATATAACCTGCACTTTGTGCGGCATCTGCGAGAATGAAGATATTCTTGTTATTAAGAAGGTGTCTGATTTCTCCAATTGGCTGGATCGTGCCCGTAAGATTGGATACATGACTCATGATCACCGCTTTTGTGTTTTTCTTTTCCAGTTCAGGAATCTTTTCGATGGCCACTCTTCCTTGGGCGTCACAAGGCAGGAGATCATAAGTGATTAGCCCTTCCTTGCGGAGTTTCTCCAATGGACGAAGTACGGAATTATGCTCCATCACTGACGAAATTATATGATCTCCAGGTTTTAATAAGCCGATAATCAGAGTATTAAGCGCTTCAGTCACTGATGACTTCAAGATGACATTTTCTGCTTTCAGGGCACCAAAAAGCTTAAGGAGTTCTATTCTGCAGTCTTCAATTATTCTGCCAGCAGACATTGAAACTGCA
This sequence comes from Proteiniclasticum sp., assembly GCF_032054185.1. Taxonomy (NCBI): domain Bacteria; kingdom Bacillati; phylum Bacillota; class Clostridia; order Eubacteriales; family Clostridiaceae; genus Proteiniclasticum; species Proteiniclasticum sp. Next base: position 34,354 of record NZ_DAMBTF010000016.1, on the reverse strand, counting down.
TTTGCTCCTCTTCCCGGATTCCCTATTCCATTTTTCATTGTATTATACATGGCATCGTAAACACTTTGGGGCTTAATGAATGTTGTTGATGCATTGTCTAAATAAATCATTTTATTATCTCCCATTTCTACTTATAGATAATTATAAGGCATTCAAGGGCTAAAGGTGAGTATAATATGAAAAAAAAGTGCTTTTTCTATCATATTCAAAATTGCTTTAATTGGAATAGTAAAATAGGATTAGTGTATAATATGATACAATCTAATAATTATATGTGATGGAGGATTAAAATGGATTTTTATTTACTGGTTTTTAAGAATACCACTGATGCCCTTAAAGGAGAAGAAGAGCTGAAACAGAAAAAGATAGAGCATGCAGTATATCCAACTCCACCACAGATCCTTGGCAGCTGTGGAATCAGCCTGAGATTCACAAAAGATGAGCTTGATGTCGTAAGTAAGCTTATTGAAAAGGAAATGAACTACAAAGCTCTTTACAAACTTTCAAAGATGAGTATCATCAAAATCAAGGAGTATGATGTTAATTGATTAAAGAATATGACCTTGGTACGATTGTTCAGATGAAGAAACAGCATCCGTGTGGAAGCTATTTATGGGAAGTAACGAGATTAGGCGCAGATATCAAGATTAAATGCAAGGGCTGCAACAGAATTGTCATGCTGCCCAGAAATAAATTTGAAAAAGATGCAAAAAAAGTGATTGACGAAAAATAATATTTGCATAATGTAATCAGAAGTGATAAAATTTACTGATGTAATCCCCGCCATGAAAATCGTGGCCTTAGTCCGGGGGGAGGAGGTGACATGATGAGAAACTATGAAACTATTTTCATATTACATCCATCATTTGACGAGGAGGCAGTAACAGCTGCTGTAACTAAGTTCAAAGGTGTAATTGAAACAGAAGGTGGTATCATTGATAACGTTGATCTATGGGGTAAGAGAAGACTTGCTTACGAAATAGAAAAAGTTAATGAAGGTATCTACGTACTGATTAATTTCCAGGCAGAGCCTGAATTACCTAAAGAGTTAGACAGAATATTCAGAATTACTGACGGTGTAATCAGACATATCATCGTTAAACTAGACAAGTAAGGATGGTGCAGCAATGAATAAAGTAGTTTTAATTGGTAGATTGACTAAAGATCCGGAACTGAAATACACTCCAGGATCAGGTACTGCAGTTACAACAATAACATTGGCTGTTGACAGACGTTTCTCCAAAGACAACCAGAGAGAAGCAGACTTCATACCAGTTGTAATCTGGGGCAAATCTGCTGAATCCACTGCTCAGTATATGAGCAAGGGTAAATTAATGGGCGTTTCTGGAAGAATTCAGACCAGATCTTACGAAGCTAAAGACGGTGGCAGAAGATATGTTACTGAAGTTGTTGCTGAAGAAATCAAATTCCTGGAGTGGGGTAACAAAAACCAGTCCAATGAAGGCGGATTCCCAGATAACAACGATAACCAGGGGTATGGTGCATCATTCGAGGATATGACCCCGATTGATGACGGAGATATTCCATTCTAAACTAAAGGTAAGGAGGGAAAACCATGAGCAGAGAAAACTCATCAAGGGATTTTAAGAAAAATAATCCTAGAGGAAGAAGAGCGAAGAGAAAAGTTTGTTCTTTCTGTGTTGATAAAGTTGATCATATAGATTACAAAGATGTTTCCAAGCTTAGAAAGTATATTACTGAAAGAGGTAAGATTTTACCAAGAAGAATTTCAGGAACCTGTGCTAAGCATCAGAGAACTCTTACAGATGCAATCAAGAGATCAAGAAACATAGCGCTACTTCCATTTACACAAGATTAATGATTGAAACCGTGGTCCTCGGGATCGCGGTTTTTTGTCTATTTATAAAGAGAAATATGTGCTTAAAGTCATGGGTGTAATTAAACAACTACATTCATTATTGTAAGCATATATGATAGAATTTAGAGTATAATGTAATTTCAAAAAGTCCTAGTGCGACTGAATAAATGGAGAGTAAAATGAAAAATTTCGATAACACAAAAAAACTGGTCACAAGTTCAATACTCGTGGCATTAATGGTGATATTTTCGCTGCTTGGAACACTGCCTTTCTTCAGTACCATTTCACTGGCAGTTGCCCCGATGATAGTGGCTCTGATCTACCATAAAGGTGGAAGACTGAATGCACTTATCGCTTTTGTCGTTACACTGATTCTTACGTCGATACTGATCAATCCGATATACGGCATCACAATGACTTTACTGAACTATTCTATGGGTGCAGGCCTGGTTTTCATGATCGAGAAAAATATCAGCCCGCTGATCAATTTTATCGTGCTTACAGTAGCTGTTGCCGCTGGGTTTATCATTATGGTAGTGGTAGACATCAAACTGATCAGTAATCTGAGCATCATGGAATATATCGGTGTAATTGTGGATCAGATGAAGGCCTATGCTGATGAACTGATAAAGACATCCGAAGGTCTGGGACTGGAGTCCAATGGGAACGCATCAATAGAAGCTCTGAAAGCGATGGATGTAAAAACTATGGTAAACATGATTCCTTCCATGCTCGCTCTTTATTCCTTGGCTGCAGCAACATTCATTTATAAAATCTCAAATCTGGTATTTAAACGAATGAGAATTATTATAAAGCCTTTTCCTAAACTAAGCGAAATCAAGACAAATATGTTTGTCGTGATGGGTACACTTCTCCTCACTATGGGCGGAATAGGGCTAGTCTATCTTGGGGTGGAAATTGGTGAAGGCATTATGCTCATGGGGAATAACCTGTTCACCATATCCGGAACTGTCGGCGGAATATCTCTGCTCAGTTATTACATGGAACATAAGATGAAGTATCCTGCGGTTTTCAGAATTCTTATTCTGTTTTTCATCCTGTCTTCAAGCCTTGTTTCTGTTATTGCCATAGTAGGTATAATAGACAGTGCCTTTGATTTCAGAAAACTGAGCGAAAATGGTCTTTATACCATACTGAAAAGCAAAACAAAAAACACTAAGCAATAATCTCATTGAAATGAGGAACAGGTATGAAAAAATACTACGAGTTCAGAAAAATTGATTTTCTATACAGCCTGATTATTACCGCTGCAATTATTGCATTGTACCTTACGGGAGAATGGATTGTTGCTTCAGGTCTCTTTATTGTGTTCATTATCATTCTGTTCTATCTGAACTCCCGAAATACATATAAAAAGAAGAAATGGGAAAAATTTGTTGTGAATATGATTTCGAAAATGTCGAAGTCCACGGTTCAGACTCTGGAGCAGACAAACATCCCCATCATTCTCCTGAGAGAAGGTGGAGAAATTATATGGTACAACAAAGAATCACTTGAACTGTTTCAGGTGAAAAATCACAATTTCCAGCTAGCCGACATCACGCAGAAAAATAGAGAAGAAATTCTTATGCTCACGGAAAGCGGATTTGTCGAAGTAAACATAAAAGATAAAGAGTACCATGTTATGGTCATTCCAGTAGAGCATAAAGAAAATGAGTTTCATGAAAAACTGAGGGTACTCATTTTCAATGATGTATCTATTCTCAGAGAAGCTGAAACAAAGCTCTCTACTGTTGTGTCCATTGAAATCGATAATTACAGCGATCTTATGAGCAGTATAGATACAGAACGCAAACCGTTTCTTCTGGCTGAAATCGAGAATTTCATCTATTCCTACGGACATGAGATGAAGGCGATGGTCAGAAAGTATGAGACCAATAAATTCATGATGGTCATTTCGGAGTATCATATCAATGAACAGATGAGAAAGAAATTTCCCGTAATTGATGCCATCAAGAATATCGACCAGGGCAATTCCATCGAGCCTACCCTAAGCATTGGTGTGGGCAGAGGAGGAGCATCACCTGAGGAGAATCAGAATCTCTCTAAAGCTGCAAAGGAACTGGCTCTTGGTCGTGGCGGTGATCAGGTGGTCATCAAATCGCCGGACAATCTTTCCTTCTATGGCGGTTCTTCCAAAGAAATCGAGAAAAAATCAAGGGTGCGTTCAAGAGTTGTTGCACATGCGCTGAAAGACATTATAGAAGAGAGCAATAAGATCTATATTATGGGTCATAAAAACCCTGATATGGACTGCTTCGGTGCAGCTGTCGGGATAAAAGTCATCGCTAAGGGTCTTGGCAAGAAGGCGATGATCATAAATGAAGAACCCTACCTGAATATCATGCCCATCTACAATAAAATCATTGAAATTGAAGAGTACAGAGAAGACATCATAAGTATTCAGAAGGCTCTGACAAAAATAAAGCCTCAGGATACACTGATCATCGTGGATGTCCATGCGAATAATTATGTTCTGGATCACACGGTTGTAGAAAAGTTTGAGAAGGTAGTGATCATAGATCATCATAGAAGAACTCCGGAACAGATTACAGGAGCTGTGCTTTCTTATATTGAAACCTACGCTTCTTCGACTTCTGAACTCGTCACCGAACTCATACAATATACATTTGAGAAACCGGATATGAAAATCATTGAAGCCGAAGCGCTGTTTGCGGGTATTCGTGTGGATACGAAGAGCTTCACCTTTAAAACAGGTGTAAGAACCTTTGAAGCGGCATCATTTCTGAAGAGACAGGGAGCAAGAACTGTAGAAGTAAGAGAGATGTTCGCCTCTGATCTGGACAGCTATAATCAGAAAGCCGAAATCATCAGACAGGCAGAGATTGTTGATAAGATTGCATTGGCAAAGGTTTATGAAATCGAAGACGTTCTGCTGTCAGCACAGGCTGCAGATGAACTTGCTAATTTTAAGGACATTAACGGTGCTTTTGTTTTAACTGCGCAGGATAATGATATAATAATCAATGGAAGGTCACTAAAAGAGCTCAACGTTCAGATGATACTGGAAGAACTTGGCGGTGGCGGACATATGACCATGGCAGGTGCAAAGCTTGCAGATACGGATATGGACACTGCTGAGGAGCTGCTTATGGAGGCAATCAATAAACATAGAAAAGAGGAGAATAGTTTATGAAGATAATACTGCTTAAAGACGTTAAGAATATGGGTAAAAAGGGAGATGTGCTGGAAGCATCCGATGGATATGCCAGAAATTACCTGTTCCCAAGAAAGCTCGCTCAGGTGGCAACAGATGAAAACCTTCATATTGTTAATCTCAAGAAAGAAAATGAAAGAAGAGTAAAGCTTGAAGAAACTGAAGCTGCTCAGAAACTTGCAGATACAATGAGAAACAAAGAACTGATCGTCAAAACCAAAGTCGGTGAAAACGGCAGGCTTTTTGGTGCAATCACAAATAAAGATGTAACTGAACTCATCAACAAGACTTTCAACACTGAGTTTGACAAAAAGAAAGTCCTGATGAACACCATCAAGCTTGTAGGAAGCTATGATGTGGAAGTCAAGATTTATCCGGAAATCAGTACAAAGCTTAAGGTAACTGTTCAGGAAGACTAAAGGAGCGTAAATTTGAGTAATTCATTAAATAGAACTTTTTATGAGGATAATGATATCCTCGCTGAGATCAATGTTCAGCTCGATATTCTGGAGAATGTTCTGGATAAGGGAGCAGTCAAGACAAGAATCAGCAAATACAAACTGAAAAAGCACATCGATGGAGATACCTTACAGAAGGCATATGCGGTCAATCTTATCGCGTCCGACGGTCTGTCGAAGCTTACCATGCCTGATGAGGACAGTATTGTGGAGATGATAGAAGATACCAATAAATGGATTTCGGAAATCATCGCAAGAAACTATATCCAGCGTAAAGTCGAAGAAGAAGTAGAAAAAGAACTTATGGAAAAACAGGATAAGTACATTGATGAGATGAGACTGAATGTCCTTCGTAAAAAAAAGGGTCCTGAAAATGCCAAAACCAGAAAGAAATTTGAAGAACTTCAGGCTCTTGATGAAAAGCATCTGACTAAAAATCTGCAGACGTTATTACGACCTGAAAAATTCAGTGAAATCATCGGTCAGGAAAGAGCGATCAAATCTCTGCTCTCCAAGATTTCCTCACCATACCCTCAGCACATTATCCTATACGGACCTCCAGGTGTCGGTAAGACGACGGCAGCAAGAATCGCCTTAAATGAAGCCAAGAAACTGAGTGCTACGCCTTACGAGGAAAGTGCAAAGTTTGTGGAAGTGGATGGTACCACACTGAGATGGGATCCAAGAGAAATCACAAATCCCCTGCTGGGTTCTGTTCATGATCCGATCTATCAGGGAAGCAAAAGAGATCTTGCTGAAGGTGGTATTCCTGAACCGAAACTGGGCCTTGTAACTGAAGCGCATGGAGGCGTCCTGTTCATAGATGAAATAGGAGAGCTGGATGATATCCTTCAGAATAAGCTCCTCAAGGTTCTTGAAGACAAAAGGGTGGAATTCTCATCCGCATATTATGATCCGGATGATGACAATACTCCACAGTATGTCAAATATCTCTTTAATAACGGTGCCCCTGCAGACTTTGTCCTCATAGGCGCAACAACCAGAGAACCTGGAGACATCAACCCCGCATTAAGATCAAGATGTACAGAGGTCTTTTTTGAACCGCTAACATCAAAGGATATACAGAGAATCGTTGTGGATGCGGCCAGAAAGCTTCAGATCGACCTTGAGGATGGTGTAGCGGAGCTTATATCCAATTACACCATTGAAGGCAGAAAGGCCATAAATCTCCTTGCAGACGCCTATGGAGCAATCCTCTATGAAGACAGAATCGTAGATGGAGAAAGGGCGCTGGTCCTTTTGAAAGATGTGGAGGAAGTCATCAACATTTCCCGTATCACACCCTATGAAATCAATACCAATGATAACGAATGGGAAGTAGGACATATTTATGGTCTGGCGGTTTCAGGATTCGTAGGATCCACTCTGGAAATTGAGACCATGGTCTATGAAGCGAAAGAAACAGGCAAGGGTGTAGTCAGATTCAATGATACAGCAGGCAGCATGGCAAAAGACTCGGTCTTCAATGCCGCTTCAGTCATCAGAAAGATTACCGGAAAGAACATGAGTGATTACGATGTGCATGTCAATGTCATCGGAGGAGCCAAAATAGATGGACCGTCAGCGGGAGCTGCCATCACGGTATGCATCATATCCGCACTGCTCAATAAGCCGATCAGACAGGATACTGCCGTGACAGGTGAAATTTCCATTAGAGGAAAAATCAAACCTGTAGGCGGAATATTCGAGAAGGTTTACGGAGCAAGAAGAAAAGGAATAAAGCATGTTGTCATGCCTTATGACAACAGACACGATATCCCTTCAGGGCTGGAAGACATCAAGGTTACGCCTGTTAAGAACATTGAAGATCTGTTAGAAATATTACTGAAGTAAGGAGAGCTGATTCATGGAGAATAGACCGCTGAGAATAATGCCCAATAACCAAGAAGCAGAGCAGTCTGTCATTGGTTCCATGATACTGGATAAGAACGCTATTGCCACTGTGCTGGAACAGCTCCATGCGGATGATTTCCACAGAGATGGACACAGGATCATCTTCCAGGCTATTTTAGACCTGTTTACACGGGATGTGCCTATAGATCTCGTCACTCTTGCCGACCATCTCAAATCCATCGATAAGCTGGACTATGTGGGCGGAATCTCATATCTGACAGAACTTGCGTCCTCTGTTCCGACAACTTTGAATCTCTCCTCCTACAATAAAATTGTTTCAGATAAAGCCATGCTGAGAAGGCTCATCAGAGCCTCCACTGAAATCATGGACGACAGCTATACCAAGCAGGATGAAGTGGATGTCGTCGTAGAAGATGCGGAGAAAAGAATCTTCAACATTGCCGAAAAAAGAAACACCGGCGGCTTTGAACCCATAAGCACTATCCTTGAAAGAGGTTTTGTCGAAATCGAAAGAATCTTCAACAACAAGGGTACAACAACTGGTGTATCAACACCCTTTCCTGAACTGGACCGTATGACGTCCGGATTTCAGAAAGGCGATATGGTGCTTATTGCTGCGAGACCTTCAATGGGTAAGACGACTTTCGCGTTGAACCTTGCAGAGTATGCAGCACTTAGAGAAGGCAAATCTGTTGCCATATTTTCTCTTGAAATGTCTATGGATCAGCTTGCTTATAAGTTCTTATGTTCTGAAGCGAATGTTGAGCTGACAAAGCTGAGAAACGGTGATCTGGACGACAAGGACTGGGAGAATATTGCAAGAGCATCCGGACCGCTTTCTCAGGCAAAGATCTATATCGACGACACCGCAGGTATTTCTGTCACTGAGATGAGATCCAAGTGCAGAAGACTGAAACTTGAACACGGCATTGATCTCATCATGATCGACTACCTTCAGCTTATGAGCGGAAAAGGAGAGAGCAGACAGCAGGAAGTATCCGAAATCTCGCGTTCCATCAAAGCACTGGCTAAGGAAATGTCCTGTCCTGTAATTGCACTGTCTCAGCTCTCAAGAGCGCCTGAACAGAGAGCCGACCATAGGCCCATGCTTTCCGATTTAAGAGAATCAGGCTCCATAGAACAGGATGCCGACCTTGTTATGTTCCTGTATCGTGATGAGTACTACAATCAGGATACAGAAGATAAGAATATTGCAGAATGTATTATAGCCAAACAGAGAAACGGTCCTGTGGGGACCATCAAGATGGCATGGCTTGGACAGTTCTCTAAGTTTGCACGACTGGATATGGTTCATCAGGATTATTGATCATAAATAAGATTTTCCTAAGGTCTGATGATATCAGACCTTTTTCTTTTTTATTATAGAATGTATAATAAAGATACCAGATAAATTAATCAATGCTCATATTGGATGTCATTCGGAGGTAAGTTTTGGGGAGATATCATAACCAGATCAAGGAAAAGTCGTATGGAGCTGTTGTCATCAATGAGAATAGAGAATTCCTGCTCATCAGACATAAGAATGGGGAGCACTGGGATTTTCCGAAAGGTCACAAAGAAGAAGGCGAATCCGACAGAGAGACTGCCATCAGGGAAGTGCTTGAAGAGACAGGACTGATGGTTAGGATTATTGAGGGGTTCAAAGAAAAGACAAAGTATTCACCTAAGCCAGGTGTAGATAAGACAGTAACCTATTATCTGGGATTCTCCATGGGGAAGGTCATAATTCAGGAAGAAGAAATTATGGAATTTGAATATCTGCCATATGATCAGGCACTGGAGAGAATCACATTCAACGAAAGCAAGGAGGTCATCCGTGCAGCTAAACAGTTCATCGATACCTATCTTCAGGCTAACGACGACTGATTTAATTCGTATATATAAATAGAAGAGAGAACAGGGGATATCAGATATCCTTCTGTTCTCTCTTCTATTTCATTCCGCTTTTATGACTCGTGATATTCTTCTTTGCGTTTTCTTAGTGTCGTTCTGACGTAGGTGAAACCTGCCACAAACCCGAGTGCTGCCGAGAAGAAGAGAAAAGTTATGCCTAATGGTTTGTTGAAGAGCAGAGTGTAAATGCCTATATAGAAGGAAAAGGTGACAAATTTTCCAAGCTTGTTTGCCGGATTTATGATTCCCCATTTATATACGATGATTCCTCCGAGAATCATTGCCACTTCCTTGATGCCCACAAGAATGAGAATCGTATAGGGAATGATTCCTGTTATTGCATAGGATATCAGTACCGTCAGGAGCATAAGCTTATCTGCAAGAGGATCCATAACCGTGCCGAATGGAGTGACCAGGTTATTTTTTCTTGCCAGATATCCGTCTAGGAAATCTGAGAATCCTGCAGTAAAGAAGATGATTACTGAGTATAGCAGATTTTCTTTCGGATTTCTGAAGTAGACATAAATGAAAATCGGAATCAGAAAGATTCTGAATAAGGTAATGATATTAGGCAGATTCATATTGCTTGTTTTTATTTTTTTATTCATACCATCTCACCTCATCAATCAAGAAACCTATGATCAGTCTTCTCAATTCCTTTTTTTTAGTTAAGTATATTATATCGAAATAGTCTGTATTTGTCCTGAAAACTCGCGAAATATCAGGATTGAGCAGTATCTGATCGAACATATGTATTGAAAAAACCTGTACATTCCACATAAATACAGATGCTAAAGTTCGTATTTACAAAACCGTTCACCTTAGTTCAGATGATAAATAAAAAATTGATGTCATTGTCCGTTTCTGGTAAGATGGTACTGGTAATTTGAAATGGAGGAATGAATATGTCAACTTTAGTGATATTAGGTGCTCAGTGGGGAGACGAAGGTAAGGGAAAGATTACCGACTATCTGGCTGAAACAGCAGAAGTCGTTGTGAGATTCCAGGGTGGAAATAATGCAGGACATACGGTGGAAGTAGGAGATAAGCAGTACAAGCTTCATCTTATTCCATCAGGGATCATCAACGGAAAGAAACTGAACATCATCGGAAATGGTGTTGTTTTAGATCCGCTGGCATTCTTCAGTGAACTGGAATACTTAAAAAACATGGGATTGTCCATAAATGAAGAAAATCTCATCGTAAGTGATCGAGCAAATGTCATTATGCCTTATCATAAAGTTCTGGATCAGCTTAAAGAAAAAGCCAGAGGCAAGAATGATATCGGTACTACGGGAAAAGGAATCGGGCCGGCATATACAGATAAAGTGGAAAGATCAGGAATCCGCGTTTGTGATTTATTACATCCTGAATCACTGAAGGAAAAGATCACTCAGAACCTCCAGGAAAAGAACCAGTATATCGTCAAAATCCTAGGCGGAGAAGCCATTGATCCGGAACTCGTATATGAAGAATATCTTGCTCTTGGTGAACGTCTGAGACCTTATGTGAAAGATACCTCAGTTGTTCTTTATAATGAAATCAGAAAGAACAGGAAGATACTTTTTGAAGGCGCGCAAGGTATGCTTCTGGACATCGATTATGGAACATATCCGTTTGTAACCTCATCCAACACCACCGCCGGTGGCGTTGCGTCAGGCTCTGGAATCGGACCGAATTCCATTGAAAAGGCAATAGGTGTTACTAAAGCCTATACCACTCGAGTAGGTAAAGGACCATTCCCGACTGAACTTGAAGATGAAACAGGCGAATGGATCCGTGAAAAAGGACATGAGTATGGTACTACAACTGGAAGAAGCAGAAGATGCGGATGGTTGGATCTTGTTATCGTGAAGACATCTATAAGAGTCTCAGGACTGACGTCACTCGTTCTGACCAAGATTGACACTCTGGCAGGCCTCGAGAAGATAAAAGTTTGCGTGGGCTATAGACTTGATGGAAAGGTGATCGACTATGTCCCTGCAAGTCTTGTTGATCTGGCAAAGTGTGAACCGATCTATGAGGAGTTCGACGGCTGGGACAACAGCGTTTCTGACGCTAAGAGCTACGAGGAAATGCCTGAAAATGCGAAAATCTACATAGAAAGAATCGAAGAGCTATTAGAAATCAGATGCTCAATCATTTCAGTTGGACCACGAAGAGATCAGACTTTCCAGAAGAACGATCTGTAAAATTACAATCTGATGAAACTGTACCGGTCACAAAGGGGGCTCTCCGCTTTGTGACCGGTTTTGTCTTATGACAATCTTATCCGGGAATTGCTATAATAGACTAGACAGAAAGAGAGGAGAATGAAGATGAAAAGAGAAAATCTTGAAATCATGATGCCGGATCTGACGATGAGAAAAATAAGAATCGCACTACCTGATGATTACAGAGAATCGGATAAAATCTATCCTGTGCTGTACATGTTTGATGGTCAGAATCTTTTTGAGGAAAAGGATTCCTTTGCCGGAACAGTATGGAATGTTCATGGTGCTATGGACAGGATGGTCAAGGAAAAGAATATGAGCCCAATGGTCATCATCGGGATCGACAATGGTGGAGATTCAAGGCTTGACGAGTACGGTCCATGGCCATTCAGAGATGAAGAGTATTCCTCACGAGGTGAAGGGGAGCTTTTTGCAGATTTTTTTGTGCAGACCTTATTGCCGCAAATGGAAGCGAAATACAGAATATCAAAGGAGAGAAAAGGAAGATTTATTGCCGGAAGCTCCATGGGTGCTCTGATTACGGCCTATATCGTAACAAAGTATAAGGATATCTTCTCCACAGCAGGAATCTTTTCGTTGGCTTCCTGGGTATCGGAAAAACCTTTCCTTGAGATGCTCATGAATGTTGGAAGCTATGAGAATACCAGATTTTTCCTGCAGGTCGGAACGGAAGAGAACCGGCTTGAAGATGGAAAACCGGATTATGATGAATCTCAGAAATACATAAATAACAGTCTCAATTTCCTGAAAGCGGTGATTCTTAAAGGTGCGAATATCAGTGATATTTGTGTCAATATCGGTGCAGGAAAGACACATAATGAGGGAGCATGGGCTGGTTATATGCCGGAATTTCTTCTCTGGCTGGATGAGTCTTTAGGATAGGAATAAAGAAAGCTATGGCTGATCACCATAGCTTTCTTGCATGTGGAGGCTCATTCGGTCTCCAGCTGCCCTGTAATGGCCTTCATTACCGTTCCGGCAGTCGACCAGGCCCATTGGAGGTTGAAACCCCCGCAGGCACCCAGGACCTCCAGTACCTCACCAGTGAGATACAGCCCTGGAACCTTTCTTGATTCGAGGCTTCTCTTGACCTCTTTTATATCTACACCTCCAAAGGTGCCCTGGGCCATATTGAAACCTTGTGTTCCTGTAATGTTGAAGGACCATGATTTTAGAAGTTCAGATAGTCTGAAGAGATTTCTATGATCGATTTCACCAAGGATTCCTGATGGACGATCAATTCCTGATTCCTTAAGGAGAATCGGGATCAGTTTACTTGGGAGAATACTTTTGAAGGCATCGATTGCGCTTCTATAGCTGAAAAGTGCGGCATGGTTGAGAATCATATCGGTAACCTCTGACTGATCCTTATCTGGAAATAAATCCAGACTTATTGCAAGCTCTTTCCCTTCTTCAAGATGGGGATGAAGAAACCTCGAAAGCTGAAGCACAGGAGGACCTGAAATTCCGTAGTCGGTGAAAAGGAGCTCTCCGTATTCTTTTCTGACCTCTTTACCTTTGACGAGAAGTGTTCCGCTTCCGTTCACTTTTACACCACTTAGTGCCCTTAATGAAGGATGATCCAGTTTCATCTGGACAAGAGAAGGCATGGGGGTGATGATCCTATGACCAAGACTTCTTAGTATTTTAAACATGGAACCGTCAGAACCTGTTCCTGGAGCGGCCATTCCACCGGTACTGATTATAAGTTTTTCACATTCATACTGATCCAGATTTGTGGTCACGGTGAAATTACGCCCCTTCTTTCTGATACCGTTCACTTTTTCGTTAAGCTTCACCGTGACGTTTTTTTCTGTTAGCGATAACCGGAGAATATCCACAACGGAGGATGACTGAAGGGAAAGAGGATACATTTTATGGTCATCCAAAGTCGTTACGTTCAGTCCGAGACTGCTGAAGTAGCTTAGTGTGTCATAGAGATCATATTCCTCAAGAGGAGAATAATCATACTGCTCATCTGAACAGGAGTACATTTCCCTGTAGTTTTCCATAACTTTCTCATTGGTCAGGTTGCATCGACCATTACCCGTTGTGAGAAGCTTTTTAAGGATTCTGTCTTTCGACTCTATGATCATTACATCTTTTCCGTAATCGGCAAGAAGAAGTGCCAGGAATACGCCTGATGCGCCTCCGCCGGCAATGATGATATCGTGTTTCTTCATATAGGTTTACCTCATTTTATTTACTCTTGTTTCTCATTATAGTATACGTGAAAAGTGACCTCTCTGCAGAGGGATATGCTGGGCTAATTCGTATAAAGTATGGAAATGTTGAGGCTAAAAGGATATAATTATAGAAAGGTGAAAATGTTTACGCACAAGGAGGAGTTTATTATGCAGGCAAGTGAACTGATGGAATATAAGAACTGGATTATCGCAGGAGACGTTCATAATGAAACGAAATATGCAGGCAGAATATTCAAGAAGCTTGAAAGAAGAGGCTATAACGTCATAGGCATGCATCCCTTAGATACCAGGGAAGATGTCTACAATTCCTTTGCTGAGCTTAAAAGTCTTGAGGACAGATTTGAAGTCCTGAATCTCGTTGTCAATCCGAAGAGAGGTTTTGAAATCATACAGGAAGCACAGGAGTATGGAATCAGGATGGTCATGGCACAACCAGGTGCGAGAAGTCATGAGATCCGGGAGTTTTGCGCAGAGCATGGTATAGAATATGTTGAAGGATGCACATTGGTGGAGCTCAGTTACTGAAAATAACTTGAAATGTTTTTGGAAAAAAATGTTGACAGTCTGTTAAATGTTAGGTATTATAGTCTTTGTCAGGTTAACGCCCAAGTTAATTTTGACAAAAATGAATAAAGATTAATGGCGATATGGCCCCTTGGTCAAGCGGTTAAGACACCACCCTTTCACGGTGGTATCAGGGGTTCGAGTCCCCTAGGGGTCACCATTTTTTTTATGTATGGGAGCATAGCTCAGCTGGGAGAGCATCTGCCTTACAAGCAGAGGGTCACAGGTTCGATCCCTGTTGTTCCCACCATATATGGCCCAGTGGCTCAGTTGGTTAGAGTGCCGGCCTGTCACGCCGGAGGTCGAGGGTTCGAGTCCCTTCTGGGTCGCCATTTCCATTTAACTTAAGGCCCCTTGGTCAAGCGGTTAAGACACCACCCTTTCACGGTGGTATCAGGGGTTCGAGTCCCCTAGGGGTCACCATTTTTTTTATGTATGGGAGCATAGCTCAGCTGGGAGAGCATCTGCCTTACAAGCAGAGGGTCACAGGTTCGATCCCTGTTGTTCCCACCATATATGGCCCAGTGGCTCAGTTGGTTAGAGTGCCGGCCTGTCACGCCGGAGGTCGAGGGTTCGAGTCCCTTCTGGGTCGCCACTTGCTGGTGTGGCTCAATGGTAGAGCAGCTGATTTGTAATCAGCAGGTTGATGGTTCGATTCCGTTCACCAGCTCCAGTAGAAACTCACTTTTATAGTGAGTTTTTTTTATTGCGTAAAAAACGGTTCTGGTCTTTAACTCAACACAAGATTGTGAGCAACCTGTGGAAAAGTTGGGGGTTATACCCGAGTTATCCACAATCATACTTATATTTCGTAGCTTAACGGCTACGCGGCTGTGGATAAAATTCCTATAACTTATGATTAATTTAGCCCATATCACTATTGAATGAATATGCAGTTTATGATTGAAGCCTTTAATATGATTATATTCATAAAAGTTAAAGCCCCAGGTTAACCTGAGGCTTTTTTCGTTCTTTCATGATTTTTTTTGATTCTAAGATCTTCTCCAAGGAATTTATAAATATTGAAATCACCTACAAGCCTTGAGTAGATTCGCTCATCATACTTGTTTTTCAGGTTTTCCAAAGTCAGATTTGTAGAGATGATCATTTTCTTTTTCCTGAGCAGCTTGGCATTAAGGAAGTTGAAAAGTTCAACTTTTGAAAATTCAGTAGTGAGTTCGGTACCGAGATCGTCAATAATGAGAAGATCACAGTTCAGAAGGAGATCAAGAAGTTCCACATTTTCATGAAATTTGACTTCCTTCAGGTTCTGGATTAGACCATCTGCTGTTCTATAGACCACCAGGTGACCTGCATCAAGCAGCTCTTTTGCAATACAGCTGGAGAGGAAGGTCTTACCTGTTCCTGGGCTACCGAAAAAGAGCAGATTGCTTTGGGTATTACGAAAGTCCCTGATATATCCAAGGCAGGTTTCCAGTATATTGGCCATGTTTTCTCTTGGTGAAAGTGGATATGGTCCTTCTTCTCTGTCATACAGGTCCAGTTTGAAATTACTGAAAGTATAATCCCTTATCAGATCGTTGAAGTCAGAGGTACGATGATAAACATCAATCAGATTCTTTTTGTAGCAGTTGCACTTATCCTGACGGATATAGCCCGTATCCTGGCATTTTTCGCAGGTGTAATGATGCTCGAGATAGTTGAGGGGATAACCGAGCGAACTTAGAATTTCCAGTCTACGTCCTCTAAGCTCTGTGATTTCATTTTTCAGTTTGGGAAATTCCTTCTCATGATCGATATTCTTTTTGAAATTGAGCATGGCAAGGTCGATGCTGAGCTTTGCTACCTGTCGATCTATGGCAGGAAGCTCCGGTGCTCTCTTTTCCACTTCTTCTTTTCTTCTGAGAAGTGCCTGGTTTTCCTTCTCCCGTAGCTCCTCATATTTCTTCATGATGAGTCCATGGTATCCTTTTATCATTTATCCCACCCCAATAGTTTTCTCTCCAGATCATCATAGTCGTATTCGCGTTCCGTGAAATCCTTGTCCTGACTCTTCTTTGTGGGTCTTGATTTCCTCGGTTTTTTCTCGTTTTTCTCGATGTCCTGAAGGGTCTTGATGTCATCCTTGAGCCATGATCTGAGGATTCCGTTGATATAGCCCATTTCAACTTTACCCAAGGTGTTGAAACTGATATCGCATGCTTTCAGAATCATTTCTGTAGTGAATCCGAAAGTGTAGAACCATTTTTCCAGAAGGTCTTCCTGAGGTTTCGGGATATCCTTATCGCTCATGCCGATATAGGTCAGCACTTTTCTGTAGTTCATCCACTTTTCTTCATGTTTTTTGATGTTCTGCTGTGCAAGCTCTGCGGTTTTAATACCCTGACTGTCCCAGCTGATGGCTACTGTTTCAATATATTTCATATTGGGCTTTCCCTTTAGGACACAGTGCTGAACCAGAAGAATAATCACTTCCTCTGCCAGTTTATACTGCTCCTTGAAGTAGAGAAATTTCTCCGCTTCAGAAGAGGAAAGCGGTCTACCCATGAGCATGGAGATTTCCTGCAGCATAGGATCCATATTCTCGGTTCTCTTCTCAGGTTCGCTGGTAGGTTTCTCGGACTGAACAGGATTTTCCTCGCTTCTTGTCAGCAGGGGGCTTACAAGACTCTGACTTTCTTTGATTTCAATAGACATGCTGCCATGAGCATCGATGGTATGAAGTGAGATGAGACCCACCTGATCCCAGTACTCCAGAGCCTTGAAGACATCTGTCTCGAGAAGGCCAAGAATATCAGCCAGAAAATTCGATGTGACTCCATCTTCACCCATCTGCGTATACCTAAGCAGAGTGATGTAAACTTTCACGTATTCACCTCTTGCCTTTGGCATGAAGTAATCTACGAAGTTTGCAGACAAAGTCACGATATTCGATTTATATGGTTTAAGCATAATGGTGCTCATTTTATATCTCCCCGTTTGTGTGATAAGAAAATTATAACAAAAATCACAATGAAAATTCATGTGAACGCAAAATTTCAAATATTTAAGTAAAAATAAGGGACCTTAAAGGTCCCCTTATATTATAAAGATATGATATTGGGATCCTTAAGAGGTATAGTAGCCACAACAGAATCCTTTTTGAAGTTGAAGTTTTTCCAGAGCTGGAATCTGTCCACTTTAAAATGGTTATCGGTTTTCTTTCGGAGAACATTCTGGAACTGATCCAGATCCTTCGTTACACCGCCATTGTATAGAATCAGCTGAACCGTATCCTTTGATTCAACAGCCTGTTCATCGCGGACCTTGAAACCATGTAATCCAAGCATGGTATTGAAATTTCGGGACAGCCGTTTGACGTATCCGAAGTTCATGACATCTAGTCCGATTGTTTTGTAGTCTTCGTCAAAGGACAGCTTACCTTGCACATCGATTTTAAAGAGTCTGACTGGTTTTGAGATATCTCTTATGATTTCCTCAAGTTTGTTTAAATCCGGATCCTCTATAGTTTCAAGAACTATACCATAGAAGGATGTCTTTTTCTTTGGTTTGATTTTTTTGATCAGACCTCTGGTCGAGTTCTCTATGGTCTTACCTGAATCCTTGTCCAGAAGTGCTACAAGATAATATTTCATGTACTGCTGCCTCCGCAATTGTTTTTTATCATTATATCATAACTTACCTGAGTGCAGATGATTTTGTAGGGGCAGCGAAGTAATCTCATGTGGTCTATTTTGTGAACTGATGAGAACCCAATCCATTAGCAGAGACTGCAACCCCTCTTGATCAGTAGTTTACAGGTGATATGCAAGGATGTTCAAAGTTCATAATTTAGGTAAGAATAAGAGGAAGATTTATGTTATAATGTATTGTGATATTTTAACATGGGATGACTGTAATAAGGCTTGAATGCCAGAATCTTTGGGGGGTCCAAAAAGAAGGTGCCCGTGCCTTAGGAATAAGAACCAGATGAAGTACGAAAATAAAGGTGGAATATATGGAAAAATTAATTATCAACGGTGGAGCTAAGTTATATGGAGAAGTTGAAATCAGTGGTGCAAAGAATGCGGCGGTAGCTATTTTACCCGCAGCAATCATGGTAGCGTCAGGAATATCCGAAATTGAAAATATTCCGGATATAGACGATGTTCACTGTCTGGAAAGAATCATTCAATCTATCGGCGGCAAAATCATCAAGAACGGTTCAACTTATTCAGTAGACTGTACTGGAGAACTTAGAGTCATAGCAGATACAGAAGATGTAAGAAAGATGAGAGCGTCATACTATCTGGTAGGTGCACTCCTTGGACGATATAAAAGCGCAAAAGTCGAGCTTCCTGGAGGATGTCCTATCGGCGTCAGACCCATGGATCAGCATATTAAAGGCTTTGAAGCCCTAGGTGCAAAGGTGACCATGGATCACGGTTCAATTACTGTCAAAGCGGACAGACTTATAGGAACCAATATCTTTTTTGACGTGGTTTCTGTAGGAGCGACGATTAATGTTATGCTTGCAGCAACTCTTGCCGAAGGACAGACTGTCCTTGAAAACTCAGCAAGAGAACCCCATGTGGTTGATGTAGCGAACTTCCTGAACACCATGGGCGCAGACATCAAAGGTGCAGGTACAGACGTCATCAGAATCAACGGCGTCACGGAACTTACAGGATGCAACTACAGTGTCATTCCTGATCAGATCGAAGCGGGTACCTATATGATCGCTACAGCTGCCTGCGGCGGCAAGGTGACCATCAAGAATATCATTCCGAAACATATGGAATCCATCTCAGCAAAGCTGGAAGAAATGGGTGTTCTTGTTGAGGAATTCGATGACAGTCTGGTGATTACATCAGATCCTAAAAATCTTAAGTCATGCAACATCAAGACTTCACCTTATCCCGGGTTTCCGACTGATGTTCAGCAGCCCATGAGCGTGCTCATGAGCATTGCCAAGGGTAGAAGCATCATCAATGAAAGTATCTGGGAGTCAAGATTCAAGCATATGGATGAACTGAAGAAAATGGGTGCATGTGTTCTTGTTGAAGGAAGAACCGCGATCATTGAAGGCGTGGAGAAACTATCCGGAGCCAACGTCCGTGCAACGGATCTCCGAGCAGGTGCAGCAATGATCATCGCCGGACTGATTGCTGAAGGAAAAACCGAAATCAGTGACATCGAACATATTTATAGAGGATATCCTAAAATCGAAGAAAAATTCAGAGAATTAGGTGCAAATATTAAAGTCGAAAAGTGCTAGGAAGTGAGACCATGATTTTTTGTTCATTATATAGCGGATCCAGCGGAAACAGTATTTTCGTCGGTTCGGAAAAGACAAAAATTCTTGTGGATGCGGGCTTGACTGGAAAGAGCATCATCAGTGCACTGGAAAACATTGGAGAAGATCCTCGAGAACTGAACGGGATCCTTATTACCCATGAGCACAGCGATCACGTGAAGGGCGCAGGAATTATGTCCAGAAAATTTGATATTCCCATATTCGCCAATGAAAAAACCTGGATAGCCATGGAAAGATGCCTAGGGAACATCAAATCCCACAACATCAGACTGGTGGAGAAGGATTTTACCATAAGAGATATGGAGATCACAGCCTTCAGAGTTCCCCATGATGCGGTAGCCTGCAGAGGGTATACCATTTTTCATGGCGGAAAGAAAATCAGTATTGCAACGGATATCGGTGTATTTACGGAA
Source organism: Proteiniclasticum sp. (assembly GCF_032054185.1). Taxonomy (NCBI): domain Bacteria; kingdom Bacillati; phylum Bacillota; class Clostridia; order Eubacteriales; family Clostridiaceae; genus Proteiniclasticum; species Proteiniclasticum sp. The sequence continues at coordinate 14,393 of NZ_DAMBTF010000016.1, read as the reverse complement.
GAAATCAGAAACAACATCATGGAATCGGATCTTGTTCTGCTCGAAAGCAATCATGATGTCGAAATGCTCAAATTCGGTCCTTATCCTTACGATCTGAAAAGAAGAGTCCTGAGCGAAGTCGGGCATCTGTCCAATGTGGATGCGGGAAAAGCTGCTCTTGAAATTCTGAAACAGGGATCCAAAAAGATCGTTCTCGGACATCTTTCAGGAACGAACAATATACCAGAACTGGCATTCAAGACGGTAGAGAATATTTTTCTTGAGGAGAAGCTTTCCATTGGCCAAGGCCTTGATGTTGATCTAGCCCTTGCCAGCAGAATAAGACCCTCAAGCTACACGGAGGTTTAAATGGAAATCATATACTGCTGCAATGAAGATTATGATATGGGCATTGATGACTTTATATTGGAACATGAAACCTTCCCGATCATTGAGAATGATGAGAACCATGAATGTCAGTACTGCAGAGAAAAATCATTATATCGCCTGGTTATGCCTTTGAAAGTAGAAGAGAAAGGCAATGACGTGGTATAATAACAAAGCATAATTTGAACAATCGAAGGAGATTAGAACATGAATTTATACAAAAGTTGGAACGACATGGTCGTTGACTATGTAAAAACTAAAGGAGAAAAGGCTTTCTGGGAAGAGTATTCAAAGGTTGAAGGTGGAATCTACACAAAGATTCTTGCGCAGCCAAATGAGAAGTTCACCTACAAGATCAGTGATCTTGCTAAGGAAATGAATACTACAGATGAATTTGTTATGGGATTCACAGATGGAGTCAACGATTCTCTGAACACACCTTTAGACCTTGAAAATATCGGTGCAGAGGATGAAATCACACTGGATATCAATCTGGAAAGACTTTATTACAATATGCTTGATGCCAAAGCTGAGTATCTTTATAATATTCCGGCATGGGAAGAAATTCTTACTGAAGAAAAGAGAGAAGAAATCGCAAAAGAGCTTAAAGATTCAAGAACTGTAAGAAATGAAAATAAGATCGGAAGAAACGATCCATGTCCTTGCGGAAGCGGGAAGAAATACAAGAAATGCCACGGTAAGGCATCTTAATCGATTTTCACCTGATACGAAAGACTCTGTAACTGTATGGTTATGGAGTCTTTATTAAATTCTTAAGTTTTTCATAAATAGCAGTCAATTCTTTTTTTTGATACCATTTGATGTTTAATGTAGAGTAATATTTAGGTTAGTTGAAAAAAGGGGGGAGATATGACTATGAATAAGAGCGATAAATGGAAGAAACTGATGGTCATGAGCCTGCTTGCCATGGTCATGAGCTTTCCTGTGGGCTGCAGCAAAGAACCTGTACCAGATGATGTGTTGCCTGAATCAGAAAGCGCAGAGACAGAGACTCAAAAGGATTTTAAAAGCGATTCGGGGAAAATGAGCATTACAGCAACAGATCTCTGGACGGTTGATGAATCACTTCATGATGAATCCGAGCTTTCATTATATAATGAAGAATATCAGTCCTATCTCATGATCCTCACAGATGAGAAAAAGGTATTCCCGGGAGATACCGATCTCGACGAATACGGTGATCTGGTTTCAGAGTCGACCATGGAAGGCCTTGATGAAGGGAAGCTATCTGAAGTGAAAACTCTTCAGGTGAATGGTCTGGAGGGTAGAACATTCCAGATTACCGGACTTGTGGACGGAACTTCTGTAACTTATAAATTTATGGTACTTGAAGACGAAACCGAATTCTATCAGGTGATCATGTGGAGCTTCAGTGAGAATATCGAGAACAATACTGAATATTACGAGAAAATCCTGAATTCGTATAAAGTGTTTAAGTGAGGTGACCCATTGAAAAGCAATATGGAAATCAGTATCATCACTGTCGGAAAACTGAAGGAGGACTATCTGAGAAGAGCTCAGGAGATATTTCTCAAGGAAATCGGAAACAGAATCCGGATCAGAGTGGTCGAAGTGAAGGATGAAAAGACAAAAGAAAATGCATCGGAAAAAGAACTCAATAGAATCAAGAACAATGAAGGTGCTGGTATATTGAAACATCTGGATTTAAAAGGTAAAATCATCGCAATGGATATCAGCGGCAAAAAGACCACAAGTGAAGCGCTGAAAAAAATGCTTACCGATGAATGGGCTGACGAATCAAAGATTCAGTTTGTCATAGGCGGAAGCCTTGGCATATCTGACGAAGTGCTCCAGCTTTCACATAGAAGAGTATCCTTCGGCCCCATGACCTACCCTCATCAGCTCTTCAGAGTGATGCTGCTCGAGGAACTTACAAAATCGATTTAGGTTAAACCTAAGATATAGGAGACGATACCATATGGATAATACAAGAATGTCAAAAAGAAACACTCGAAAAAAGAATCCGCTGCTTGAAGGTTTTATTCTGCTTATTTTCCTGTTTTTTTCCATCACATTCATGGAAATCATATTAAGGTTTAATACTGAATCGATCTTCTTTAATGATGGACTGCTCTACTCAGTTCTATCTGCTGGAATTACGGCACTGCTCATCTATCTTTTTGCCAGTTTTTTCAACGGCGGATGGAGAAATATCGTAGTCTTCACTTCCATGGGGCTGGTCACCCTGCTCTTTGCCTCTCAGCTGATCTACTATAAGATCTTTAAAACGTTCTATACGGTTTACTCAGCAAAAAATGGAGCCCAAGTACTTGAGTTCATCAATGATATCCTGTTTGCAATAGGCAAAAACTTCCACTGGCTGCTCCTTCTTTTCCTGCCTATGATCATCTTCCTTGTGCTCAGTGCAAAAGGTGGAAGATCAAGATATTCCTTCAGCTGGTTGGAAAGAGGAATCGTGGGCATTCTGATCGCAGTATTTTTTGGAATCACGCTTCTGGGCATCAATATGGGTGATAAGGAAGTCAATTCTGCGTTTGATGTCTACTATAAGAACAATTACCCGGTAGCTTCTGTAAACCGTCTCGGACTTGTCACAAGTATGAGACTGGATCTGCAGAGAACGCTTACCGGATTTGAACCGGCTCTTGCACCACCTCCCCCAGTGGCTGAGGCGCCGGAAACACCAGAAGAACCTCAAGAGACACCCGGTGGAGTGGAAACTCCGGTGGAAGAACCTGTAGTATATGAAGATCAGGTCATGGACATCGACTATGAAAAAATAATCGGTGAAACCACAAATGAAATTCTGAAGAATATGCATATCTATTACAGTACGAGAAAGCCTTCAAAGGAAAACGAATATACCGGCAAATTTGAAGGGTATAATCTCATTCTCATCACAGCAGAAGGATATTCTCATTATGCTGTAGACGAAAATGTAACGCCTACATTATATAAGATGACTCAGGAAGGATTCAATTTCACGAATTTCTATAATCCGATCTGGGGTGTGAGTACTTCCGACGGAGAATATGTAGCGACAACCGGACTCATTCCAAAAAGCGGTGTATGGAGCATGTACAAGTCTGGTGCCATCTCCATGCCGTTTGCCATGGGTAATCAGCTGAGAAATATCGGATATAAAACAATGGCGTACCATAATCATACTTTTGATTATTACAATCGAGACGTCTCGCATCCTAACCTCGGCTACGACTATAAGGGGCTTGGCAATGGTCTGGATGTCAGAGCGACCTGGCCGGAGTCTGATATCGAAATGATGGAAAAGACTACAGATGAGTACATGAACGACGTACCGTTTCATGCCTACTATATGACAGTTTCCGGTCATATGAGATATTCCTTCGGTGGAAATTTCATCGCCAACAAGAACAAGGATCTGGTTAAGGACCTTCCATATCTTGATGCCGGTAAGGCCTATATGGCCACTCAGATCGAGCTTGACCGTGCTCTTGAGCATTTACTCGAGAAACTTGAAGAAGCCGGTGTAGCGGACAAGACCCTTATTGCTTTAAGTGCCGATCATTATCCTTACGGACTTGAATTGAATGAAATCGAAGATCTTGCAGGACATCCGGTTGATTCAAACTTCGAGCTCTATAAATCAAGCTTCATCTTATATGCAAAGGGGATGGAACCGGAGACCATAGATAGACCCGTCTCCAGTCTAGATATTATTCCAACGATCTCAAACCTTATGAACATCGAGTTTGACTCACGACTGCTCATGGGTGTTGATATGTTCTCAGACAACGATCCTCTGGTGATCTTCAACAACAGAAGCTTCATCACAGATAAGGGAAGATACAATTCCAATACCAAGACATTCACATTGAATGAAGGGGTGTCCATGACTCAGGAAGAAATCGATGATTACAGAAAGAAAATTTCCGATGAGATAGAGCGTCAGTTCTACTACTCGGCGATGATTCTTGATACAGACTACTATTCAATCGTAGTGAACAGATAATATTGATGAAGGACGTTTCCAGGTGAATGAAACGTCTTTTTCAATGTCCTTAAAAAAGAGTGAAGCTTGACTGATTCCTTTGCGGCAGGTGAGGAGATAACCTAGAATAGAAAATAGACACACCGTTGTCTGCCAGATTGCAAAATTCATTTAAGAGATTGGAGAGAAAAGATGAAGATAAGTGTAATTGGGTGCGGAAGATGGGGTTCTTTTATTGCGTGGTATCTGAACCGAAAAGGTCATGATGTATCATTATATGGAAGAAAGACCTCAAAAAATATGAGCCGGTTTCTGGAAACTGGAAGCAATGGGCTGATTACGCTCCCCGAAACGATAAGACTGGAAACAGAGCTTGAAAATACTTTTGATGCTGAGGTGATCATCATTTCGGTAAACGCTCAGGGACTGAGAGCGCTTATGCAGGAAATCAGGCCATCAGATCTGGAGAACAGGACATTTGTTCTGTGCATGAAAGGTATGGAGATTTCTACAGGAAAAAGACTCACAGAAGTCATGCAGGAATGCATTCCCGAGACTTCACAGGTTGCAGTATGGCTTGGACCAGGCCATGTTCAGGAATTCTATAAAGGGATACCCAACTGTATGGTCATCGATTCAGAAAATGAGGAAGTCAAGGAAATGCTGATCGATTCCTTCTCATCTGATCTTATCCGTTTCTATTACGGAAATGATCTGATCGGAAACGAGATCGGTGGTGCAACAAAGAACATCATCGGGATTGCTGCAGGTATGCTCGATGGTCTTGGTCTGTCCTCGTTAAAGGGCGCACTCATGTCCAGAGGGACACGTGAAATTTCCAGACTCATTGAAGCTTTAGGCGGAAACGTTCTGTCGGCTTATGGGCTCTGCCATTTAGGTGATTATGAAGCGACGGTTTTTTCGAGCTTCAGTCATAACAGAATGTTTGGTGAAACCTTCGTGAAAGGAGAGTCATACGGTGATCTTGCTGAAGGTTACCATACTGTTGCTGCGATTATGAAGATTTCCGAAAGTAAAAACGTGGATCTTCCCATCTGCAAAGCGGTCTATGACGTGCTGTTTGAGGGAAAAGATCCGAAAGGTACCCTGGATGCCCTGTTTATAAGAAGTCTTAAAGAAGAATTCTGATCAATCCCCTTCTGCTTATTGTTAAGCAGAAGGGGATATTTTCATACAATTGCAAATTTTCCTTCATTTTATAAACTGTACAGAATGAATTTAATCAATTATCACCCTAATTATTGACAAATTAGCATCTATTATTAATAATTATTTAACAATTGTTAAATTAATTGTTGATTCGTAAACAATCGAGTAGCATAATAAATTCTAACAAACTGCTCTGTAGTCATAAATATACATTGAGCGGTTAAATATAAGAGGGGGATAGTTATATGTTGAAAAAAGTTGTGTCGTTACTCATTACATCGCTTATGGTTTTCTCGTTAGCAGGCTGCCGTTCTGGAGAAACTCCAGCTGCACCTCCAGCAGAAACACCAGCAGAAACTCCGGCTGAAACACCAGAAGAACCTGCTGCAAATGCAGACTACAAGATCGGAATCATCACCGGTACTGTATCACAGGGTGAAGAAGAATATCAGGCTGCACAGAACATGATTAAGAAGTATGGTGACATGATCGTTACTGCAACTTACCCTGACAACTTCTCTTCCGAGACAGAAACAACTATTGCTAATGTAGTCGCGCTTTCTTCAGATCCTGATGTAAAAGCAATCGTATTTGTTCAGGCTGTTCCTGGAGCGGCTGCAGCAATTGACAAGGTACGTGAAACTCGCCCTGACATGCTCTTTATCAGCGGTGTTGCTGCAGAAGATCCAGCAACAATTGCAAGCAAGTCCGATATCGTTATGCTTGTTGATGAAATTTCAATGGGTAAATCCATTCCTCAGAAAGCAGCCGAAATGGGCGCAAAGACTTTCATTCATTACTCCTTTGCCCGTCACCTGTCCTATGCAACTATCGCAGCCCGTCGTGAGCTGATGATCGAAGAATGCAAAAAGCTTGGAATAGAATTTGTTGACGTTACTGCTCCAGACCCAACAGGTGATGCTGGTGTCTCCGGTGCTCAGCAGTTCATTCTTGAAGATGTTCCACGTCAGATCGCCCAGTATGGAAAAGATACAGCATTCTTCTCCACAAACTGCTCAATGCAGGAACCTCTTATCCGTTCAGTCCTTGAACAGGGTGCCATCTATCCACAGCAGTGCTGTCCAAGCCCATACCATGGCTATCCTGCAGCACTTAACGTAGATGTAAAAGGGCATGAAGGCGATGTACAGTATATGCTCGATTCCATCGATACAGTACTGACAGAAGCTGGACAGGAAGGAAGAATGTCCACATGGAGCGTTCCAATCAACATGCTGATGGTTGAAGCAGGTGTTGACTACGCGATTGAATTCCTTGAAGGAAGAACAGACGGAAATGTAGATGAAGCCGTACTTGGAAAGATCGTAAACGGAATCGCCGGCTTGAACGGCAAGCCGGCGGTTCTTTTTGATTTTAAATGCTTTCAGACATTAGAAGGGGGGATACAAAATTGGAAATGCATTATCTTCTCAATATGGATAATATTTCAAAAGAATACTATGGAAATAGAGTGTTGAAGAATGTAAGTCTTCAGGTAAAACCCGGAGAAATTCATGCACTGATGGGGGAAAATGGCGCAGGCAAATCTACACTCATGAATATTCTGTTTGGAATGCCGGTCATTCATCAGACAGGGGATACGAAGGGGAAGTGAAAATCAATGGGGAGCGTGTTGTCATTGATGCGCCACACCATGCCATGGATTACGGAATCGGAATGGTCCATCAGGAATTCATACTGATTCCAGGTTTCACCGTTACAGAAAATATCAAGGTAGGAAGAGAAATCACAAATCCTACCTTTTTGAGTCGTGTACTGGGCAGGAATCTGGAAACTCTGGATACGGAAATGATGAAGAAGGATGCGAAAAAAGCACTTTCGGATATCGGTCTGAATATTGAAGAATATGTTCGCGTAGCAGGACTGCCCATAGGCTATATGCAGTTTGTGGAAATTGCACGTGAAATCGATAAAACCGGAATCAAGCTTCTGGTATTTGATGAACCGACAGCAGTACTTACAGAGAGTAAAGATGAGAGGCTTCTTGAAATCATGAAGCTCATCGCCAGCAAAGGAATAGCCATTATCTTCATCACCCACAGACTGGATGAGGTCATGGCTGTTGCAGACAGTCTTACGGTCTTAAGAGATGGGGAGTTTGTCGCAAGGCGTGAAGTCAAAGATTCGAATGTCTTCGAGATTGCAGAGCTTATGATCGGTCGAAAAGTGGAAAAGCTGGTGGATGAGGATGTGGATCACAGGGTGCTGAGCGATGATGATATTGCGCTTTCACTAAGAGATTTTCATGTATACATGCCTGGTGAACTGGTAAAAGGGATAGACCTTGACATCAGAAAAGGCGAAATTTTCGGAGTCGGAGGACTTGCCGGGCAGGGGAAAATAGGCATACCCAATGGAATCATGGGTCTCTATGAGACAGAAGGCATCGTCACCTTTTTTGATCAGGCACTTGATCTGAATAGACTTGGTAATGCACTCGAAAATGGAATTGCCTGCGTTTCTGAGGACAGACGTGGTGTGGGACTTCTTCTTGGGGAGTTCATCGAAGAAAATATAGTCTTTTCAGCCATGCAGGTTAAAGAGAACTTCCTGAAGAAAGTAGGTCCCATCAAGCTCTTTGATCAGAAGAAGGCGAGAGCCCATGCGGAAGAGATGATCAGGCTTCTTGACATCAGATGTACCGGTCCGAAGCAGTCCGCAGGATCTCTTTCTGGAGGAAATCAGCAGAAGGTATGTCTTGCCAGAGCCCTGACAATGAATCCGAAACTTCTCATTGTATCTGAACCGACAAGGGGAATTGATATCGGAGCCAAAAAGCTTGTGCTCGAATATCTCATGAAACTCAACCGGGAAGAAGGAATCACCATCATGATGATCAGTTCGGAGCTTGTGGAGCTGCGTTCACTTTGTGACCGTATCGCCATCGTATCTGACGGTAAGGTGGCAGTAATCCTTAAACCGGATGCGCCGGATGCAGAATATGGTCTTGCAATGGCCGGAGCAAAGAAGGAGGGTGTGAAGCATGCGTGACAGACTGGCAAAAATCTATGACAATATCGGTCTTCCTAGAATCATCATCATCAGTTTCTTTCTGTTTATGCTGATCATTGCTGGTCCTTTAGGACTCAATGTTCAAGCACTTCTAGGGGATGCCATCAGAAGATGGGCAATGTACGGAATACTCGTTCTTGCTATGGTCCCTGCTGTTCAGTCCGGTATCGGTCTGAATTTCGGTATTTCACTCGGAATCGTTGCAGGACTCCTGGGAGCGACATTCACCATTGAAATGGGACTGACAAACCCGGTGCAGAGCATCATCCTTGCTATGTCCATAGCACTGGCACTTGGCAGCCTTCTGGGCATCGGATACGGTATTCTTCTAAACCGTGTAAAAGGTTCGGAAATGACCGTTTCCACCTACGTGGGATTTTCCATCATCGCCTTCATGAATATGGTATGGCTTTCCCTGCCGTTCAAAAGCGGGGAACTCATCTGGCCTCTTGGCGGACAGGGTATGAGAAACACCATCAGTCTTGCGAGCAGTTTCGGCGGTGTTTTCAACAATATACTCGATTTTACAGTCGGCATAAGAGATGGTGTGCCATACTTTGTGACCGGTAATGACAATTATGGACTATATATCCCTACAGGACTGATTTTATTCTTCCTGTTTTCCTGCTTCATGGTTTGGCTCTTCATGAGAAGCAAAGCCGGTATGGCCATGAGCGCGGCAGGAGCCAATCCTGCGTTCACCAAGGCTTCCGGTATCAACGTCAATCGGATGAGTATACTTGGAACAGCCATTTCCACAGCACTTGCCGGTGTAGGTATCATCATCTATGCACAGAGCTACGGATTCCTGCAGCTGTACAATGCACCGCTTATGATGGGCTTCCACTCTGTTGCGGCAGTGCTCATCGGAGGCGCGAGTATAAGCCGTGCAAAAATTTCCCATGTCATCATCGGAGCATTCCTGTTCCAGGGAATTCTGGCGGTTGCGCTTCCTGTAGCCAACAAGGTTCTTCCGGAGGGAAATCTTTCTGATGTCATCAGAATCATCATTTCCAATGGGATTATCCTCTACGCATTATCCAAAACAAAGGGAGGTGCGAAGTAATGACGATAAAAAATAAAATTCTTGATTTTCTGGGTGAAAATAAAGTTGTTCTGCTTTTTGTTCTTCTCTGCATTGGCGCCATTGCCGCCTCTGGCAATCCGCTGACATTTGTGGCAGGTGAACTCTTTACAAGAATCGGCCGTAACGGGTTTATGGTGCTTGCTCTTCTTATCCCGGTACTTGCCGGTATGGGACTTAATTTCGGTATCACCATCGGTGCCATCGCCGCGCAGATTGCTGTTTTCTGGATTGTATACTGGGGATTTACCGGTATACAGGGATTCCTTTTAAGCGTCGCTATGGCGACGCCTGTGGCAATCTTCTTCGGTTTCCTTGTGGGCAGGCTCTTCAACAAAATGAAGGGAGCTGAAATGATTGCGGGTATGGTTCTGGGTTTCTTTGCAGACGGACTTTACCAGCTCTTCTTTCTCTATATCATCGGGGGAATCATTCCGGTCAGCAATGAGCGGCTCATCATCTCCGGAGGAATAGGTGTGAAGAATACCATTGATCTTGCAGGGAATCTGAAGTATTCATTGGACACCGTATCCATGCTGAAGCTTCTGGAAATTCTGTACATCCTTGCAATGGCTCTTTTCCTGATCAAAATCATATTCAATTTTGTCAAAAAGACCGGTGTGTCACCGGTGAAAGATTTCATACTGATGGGTGTTCTGACCGCGCTTTATGCAGTTACCTTTCTGCCCGGGGTGGAAAAATTTCTGGCAACCGATCGTCTTCTACTTCTTCATGGAGTGATCATCGGACTTGTCGCAATGCTGCAGGCTTGCGGCACGTCCAGCTCATCCTGTAAGATTCTCACGGATAACGCTCGAAAATTGAACAGAATCTATTGCAAACATAACGTTTTCATTGTATTATGTTAGTGAATTAACAAACAATCTCATGAATATGGGAAAAGGGATATTAATTAACGGAGGGGAAAACATGAAAAAAATTCTATCACTCTTACTGTCAGCTACTATGGTGATCGGTCTTGCAGCCTGCGGAACCGATAAGCCTGAGACACCTGCTGAAACACCTGGAAATGGTGCCGGTGAAACACTGGAAGGTACAGGAAAAGGCTATGGCGGAGAAGTTACAGTAAAAGTCACCATGGACGGCGACAAGATCGTTGAAGTTGTTGCTGAAGGTCCAGATGAGACAGAGGGTATCGGATCACTTGCAATTGATCAGCTTCCAGCTAAAATTGTTGAAGCAAACTCTGCCGATGTAGATGTTATTGCCGGTGCTACCGTAACGAGTAAAGGTATCATCTATGCAGTCAAAAATGCGACAGATCCAGACGCCAATCCTTGGCCGATTGTAAAAGATACTGATCCTGGAAATGTTGAAGGATCAGATGTGGCATTTGGTTTCGGTGTTTCGACTCTGGGCAGAAAAGGTCCTGGTACAGATGATAAAGAGACACAGGTATGGAGCTTCAATGAAGTTCTTGCAAGTGCACTTTTTGATGGTGACGGCAAAATACTTCGTCTTCATGTAGATCAGGTAGAAGTGGCTACACCTAACTATGATGGCGACGGCATGCCACACCTCAGCGGATTCCCTGGTCAGGGCGGATACAACTTTGACTCAGATCACGACGAGAAAGTGGACAGCGTTACCGAAGACACAGAGGAAAACTACATCAGCGAAATCGAGTCCTGGGTAACCAAGCGTGGCAGAGGCGACGCATATAAGATGGGTATGAGCACCTGGACAGAACAGATGAACGCTTATGAAGAGAGCTTTGTAGGCAAGACTGTTGATGAAATAGAAGACTGGTTCGAGAAATACACATCTGACAGAAACGGACGTCCTTTAAAGGATGGCGCAGAAGATGCAGAAGACAAGGCAAAATATGATGCACTCAGTGACGAAGACAAGGCAATGCTTGCGGACATCACATCAGAAGCGACCATGAGCCTGAATGACTCTCATGGAAACATCGTACAGGCGATCCGTAATGCATTTGAAAACAGAGAAGGTCTAGAAATCACTGAAGCTGAGTCCGCAGGTTTCGGTGCAACATTCATGCCAAGAGTAGGACCTGGAAAAGATGATAAAGACGTGCAGGTATACAGCTTCAATCAGGTGTTTGCTCATACAATGTTTGATGCAGACGGCAAAATTGTAGCAATACATGTTGACCAGCTTGAAGTTGCAACACCTAACTATGATGGTGATGGAATGCCTCACTTCAGCGGATTCCCTGGTCAGGGCGGATACAACTTTGACTCAGACCATGATGAAAAAGTGGACAGCACGACGGAAGATACAGAAGAGAACTTCTTCAGCGAAATCGAGTCCTGGGTAACCAAGCGTACCAGAGGCGAAGACTACAAAATGGGTATGAGCACATGGCAGGAACAGATGGATGCTTATGAAGAATTCTTCATCGGAAAGACTGTTGATGAAATAGAAGACTGGTTCGAAAAGTACACATCGGACAGAAACGGACGTCCTTTAAAGGATGGCGCAGAAGATGCAGAAGACAAGGCGAAGTATGACGCACTCAGTGATGAAGACAAGGCAATGCTCGCAGATGTGACAACATCAGCGACCATGAGTCTGAACGACAGTCATGGAGACATCGTGGCTGCAATCAGAGCTTCATTCGAAAATAAGGAAGTCATCAACTTAAAGGTAAAATAATCGCAGATCTTACCCAGATGCTTTGAAGGCATCTGGGTATTCTTTTTTATACACAGAGTGAACTGGAAGAAAATTAAGACAATATTCACAAAACATCTGATTCCATATGATACATTGATTTTAAGATCAATGCCAAAAAGGGGTGTAGTCATGGTTAAACGAATCTTCCAGATTGTGGGTGGTATCTTTATCCTTGCAGTTTTAGCGCTGGTTGTTATCTATTTTACGGATAATCGATACAGCCTCGCAGTAAAAAGCTACTCGGCACTTAGAAATGCGACCTCAATGGATCTCAGTTTCGAGAGCAATATGGGTATGGGAGAAGGTTCTCTTGGAATCAGTGGTGATACACTTCTTACCTTAAATCCGAGAGTATCCTATACAGAAGTCAGTCTTAATCTGGCAGCGCTGGGCAGGCAGAAAATCGTGGATATCTATACAGAGGGAGAAGAGGTATATCATAAATACAACCTGTCTTTTCTTCCCTGGCAGAAAGGAATGCCAGTCCTTCAGGAGGATGCGTTCAACCCCGCTGTATTTGGAAAGATGAATACAAAGGTGAACATTATCGATCTTCTGAAGTTTGTTTATATTCTGGACAAAGGCAGGGATGAGGAAATTGCTGAGTACTATACCACCGATTTTTTCACCATAGAGGAAATGAAAAGCATCCTCATCAGTGTACTGAATCTTGATCCCGAGCAGGTGAGGAGCTGGAACATCAAAGCTTATGAGATCAGAATCGCATTTAATAAGGAACGGGATGAGCTGGAGTTTCTGTCTGTCATGTTTGATCATGATGTATCAGGCGTAATCCTTAGCAACAGCTTCATACTGAACATCAAATCTCTTAATAGTGTTCCGGAGATCGATGTTCCTGAGGGCCTCAATACCGATTAAATATAGGAGGGGAACTATATTTTTCGAAGACAATACATGTTGAGAACCCTTTGTGTTAAAATAGATGACAGCATATAAAGAGAAAAGGGAAAAATAAGGAGATAAGATGGATTATATTTTTTGCAATATCAGCTGGATGAAATATTATAACGGACTTACTGAGAAGGACAGACCTAAGAACGGCGGTGTCCTGATCAAGGATCCTTCTGATGTTTTTGAAAAGGATAATTTCAGAGATTTCAACGGCAGGTGCTACGGATATGTCCGCACAGGCGGGAGCATTCTACTGGACAAGCATTTCAGAAGTGTCGCTCAAGGAGCCAAATCACTTCAGGGCGTAACAGTCATCTGGTGTGCCGCCATTAATGATGAGGAAGCAAGAATTGTCGGCTGGTACCGAAATGCCACCGTATACAGAGAGATGGTCAGTCTGCCTCTCTATGAAGAAGAGTATATTCACTTCAACTTCATGGCCGATGCGAAAGACTGCTATCTTCTTCCTGAAGAAGAGCGAAGCTTTGCCATAAAGCGATCTAAATCGTCGGCACCTCAGAAAGGCGCATCAAAGTCCAATATCTGGTATGCAAAATCTGAATATGGAAGAAAAGAATTCATTCCAAGAGTGGAGCAGTTCATCGAAGACTACAAGGGCGATTTTGTTCCATTCCAGATCAGGAAAAATCTTTCTGATGCACTTCCGCAGGATGGATCCGAAAGCTATGAGCATTATATGGAAAAAGCGAAATCTTTCTATGATGAAGGTGACTTCAGAAATTCTGTCATCTACTACAATGGTGCGTTGAAGCTCGACAGAACCTATGATGCGGGTCTTGGACTTGCCAACGCATATTATCAGCTGAATGCATTCCGTGCAGCACTCAGCATTATTGAAAATCTGATTCAGAAGCATGGAGAGAACAAGGAGCTTGTTGAGCTTGCGTTCATTGCCAGTGACTTTATGATGGACAAGGAAAAGGCGCCGGTGTATTTCAGAAAGCTAAGCGAACTCGAAGGAAATAATCTGTCCGACACCGAGTATTACGATTATCTTAATGAAATTACCGATCTTCAGAGAACTTATGGTCAGTATCTATAGAAAACTGAAGTTCAGAGCATAGAAAATTTCATGAACCGGGAAGAGGAGTAGAATCCTTTTCCCGGCTTTTCTTTCCCTTAGTGTAAAATTATTGTTGGTTAAAGAAAAAAGAGAATAGCTCTAACCGTGTT
>NZ_DAMBTF010000015.1:0-64075 GCF_032054185.1 Proteiniclasticum sp. | reverse complement strand
TATTTCTACACTCTTACTTCTCTACCCTTGACATCAATACTACTGTCTCCACATGATAGGAATTGGGAAAATTATCAATAGGTGTCACTTTCTCCGTATGGAAACCAAAGGACTCAAGTATCCCTAGATCTCTACCAAGGGATCCCGGATCGCAGGACACATATACCACCTTTTCAGGCGCAATTTCCTTGATTGCTTCCAGAAGTCTGATATCGCATCCCTTTCTAGGGGGATCAACCACTACTATGTCTGCTTTTATACCATCGTTTATAAGATCAACGATAACTTCTTCCGATTTACCCACAAGGAAGTCAACGTTTTCCACATGGTTCTCCCTGGCATTCACTTTTGCATCTTCAATTGCCTGAGGAACAATCTCTATTCCATACACTTTCTTCGCTTTCTGAGACAGGAAAAGAGATATGGTTCCTGCACCGCAGTAACAGTCAAATACTGTTTCCTCCCCAGTAAGACCCGCATATTCAAGAGCTTTCTCATACATGACTTCCGTTTGAACAGGGTTCACCTGGAAGAAGGAATGAGGTGAGATCTTGAACTTAAAAGGCCCGATATAGTCTTCAATCACAGGTTTTCCAAAGATAAGGATATTCTCTCTACCCAGAACAAGATTCGTATCCTCAGCATTGATGTTCAGAAGAAGTGACTGGAATCCATCAAGCTTCTTCAGACGTTCAAGAAGAACTTCAAGGTGTGGAACTTCTTTTTTGGTCACCACAAGAACCACCATAAGGTCCCCGGTCCTGAATCCTTTTCTCACCATAAGATGTCTGAGGATTCCTTTTCTGTCTATGACATCGTCATTAAGGTAGGTAGAAATATTGAATTCTTCTGCCCAGTCCCTTAAGATATTCAGAACATAATCACCATCAATATGCTGTACGATGCAGCTCTCAATATCTACGATTCTATGAGATCTTCTTGCATAGAAACCGGAGATGAATTTACCATTTAGACGACCTAAAGGAATCTGGACCTTGTTTCTGTAGCGGAAAGGATTTTCCATGCCGATGGTGTCTTCAATCTCCACATGTCCGATTTTCCCGATTCTCTCCAGTGAATCTTTCACTCTCTTCTTCTTGAACTTCAGCTGCCCCTCATAGCTTGAATGCATGATATGGCAGCCGCCGCACCTATAGTAATAAGGGCAGGGCGGTTCCACTCTTTCAGGGCTCACTTCCATGATTTCCATGATCTTACCGAAGCCATAATTCTTGTTGGCTTTCAGAATCTTTACGTTGACCATTTCCTCCGGAAGGGCAAAATCCACAAAAACCGGATAATGATCTGTTTTTCCGATTCCTTCACCGGTATGTCCCTGATCTACGATCTTAAGTATATGTTCTTCATTCTTCTTCATCTTTAATTCCTCATCACTTTGCATTTATTATTCTCATTATAATCTATATTCAGCAAAACGCCCAAAAAAAATGCACCCATTTGCAGGGTGCTGAAGTTTTGAATCAGTTGCCAATAATTCAATTTTTTACATTTACTACTATATCACTAGGAACCGATTCAAATGTAAATTTATTGTATCTATATTGTAAACTTTTTATTAAATTTAATCAAGTTTATCCTCGTATATTATGAAAACCTTTGTGTACCAATGATAAACGCGATATATGTACAAATTGTTAATTTTCCATTTAAAAGGAGCCCTAAGGCTCCTCTATATTATGATTTAAGATTGGTTCTTCCATTGATGACCAGACTTCTTTTGCCGTCGATGGTCACAAGAGTTCCCTCTGTCAGAACAGACATGGCGTTCATGGCTTCTGCGATGATCGGAATATCATGCTTCATAGCTTCAACCGATATCTCAGGAGTAACCTGATTGCTTTCCACGATTACACCAGATACCTTATGAAGGATGTTCATGAACTCATCAGTCAGTGAGTTCACAACAAGGATATCTCCCGTCTGAACATTCTCATCCGCCATTTTCAGTGATATCGCTTTTTTGACGACACCGCTGACCACCTGGGTTGTTTCATGTGTTCTCTTCCCCTGCAGCAGGACTTCTCCTATGAGGTGAACCTTGATCATGTTCGTAGAGCCCACGAAGTTTATTGGCAGACCTGCAGTGATGACCACCAGATCTCCATCCTTCACAAATCCCAGTTTCTTTGCGATATCCGCTGTGGTATCGATCATTTCATCTGTAGAATTATAGAGCTCTGCAACGATGGGATAAACACCCCAGTAAACAGACAGCTTTCTTGCTACTGAGTTGCTTGGCGTAATTGCGAGAATCGGACACTCAGGTCTGAACCTTGAAACATTCTTCGCGGTACTTCCGGATACTGTAGCAGAAATGATTGCAGATGCACCAAGCTCGTAAGCTGTCGTTACACTGGCAAGGCTGATTGCTGTTGGTACAGATGCCGCATGAGTGAGCATAAGCTTTGAGATCACCTTGTCATGCTTGATTCTGCTCTCAGCATCTTCTGCAATCTTGACCATGGTCTCTACCGCTTCCACAGGGTACTTTCCGTTTGCGGTTTCTCCTGAAAGCATGATACAGTCGGTGCCATCGAAAATGGCATTGGCTACGTCAGAAACTTCAGCTCTTGTAGGTCTTGGATATCTCACCATGGACTCAAGCATCTGAGTAGCCGTAACAACCGGCTTTCCTGAAAGGTTGCACATTTCTATGATTCTCTTCTGGATGCCAGGAACCTGTTCCAGTGGAATCTCTACACCCATATCTCCTCTTGCCACCATGATTCCGTCGGAGAACTTGATGATTTCTTCTACATTATCTACGCCTTCCTGATTTTCGATCTTGGACATCAGGAAAATATCATCAGCTCCGAGATTTCTCAGAACCTTTCTGATGGCCAGAACGTCTTCAGCTTTTCTGATGAAAGATGCCGCAACGATATCCACACCCATTTCCACACCAAAACGAAGATCATCCAGATCCTTCTCAGTCAGAGCAGGAAGCTGAGTCTTGATTCCCGGAAGATTGATTCCCTTGTGATTGGATACAGTTCCTGTATTTAGAATCCTGCAGGAAAGTACTCCGGTTTCGCGGTTTACGGAAACCACTTCAAGTTCTATCAGTCCGTCATCAATAAGTATTCTGTTTCCGATTTCCACATCTTCAGCAAGTTTCTCATAAGTGAGAGAGAAACGCTCAGCATCACCCATGATCTTTTCTCTTGTATGAATGTCGATCATATTTCCTTCGTTAAGCAGCACTGGGGCATCCTTGAAATCATGTGTTCTGATCTCCGGTCCCTTTGTATCAAGGAGTATCGCAACCTGCTTGCCAAGTTCCTTGGCCGCTGTTCTTACCCTCTCCATTTTAACTTTGTGATTGGCATGATCATCATGAGAGAAATTATGTCTTGAAACATTCATTCCTGCCTGAATCAGCTCTCTGATGGTTTCTTCGGAATCTGATGTCGGTCCGATGGTACAGATAATTTTCGTTTTACGCATTTTTCATCCTCCTATCCCTATTAAACAAGGTCCATGGCGATCTGGTACAGCTTTTCATTGAACGGTCTATCCATGCTGAGCGCCTCATGGATATCATAATCCACAATATCTCCTCTTACAGTTCCAATGACCCTGGCTGATTTTCCTTCCATAAGAAGTTCTACAGCGCGGTGTCCCATCCTGGAAGCCAGTATTCTGTCATAGGCTGAAGGAGCACCACCTCTCTGGATATGTCCTAGAACAGTCAGTCTTGTTTCAATTCCTGAAATTTCCTCGATTTCCTTGGCGATTTCATCGGAGTTTCCTACACCTTCTGCAATAACCACAAGGTTATGATGCTTCATGTGTCTTCTTCCGTCCATTACAGTTCTGATGATCTCTTCCTTAGTATACTTCTTCTCCGGTACAAGAATGGTCGTAGCTCCACCGGCGAGTCCTGAATAAAGAGCCAGGTCTCCGCAGTTTCTGCCCATGACTTCCACAACGGATACTCTCTGATGGGAAGAAGATGTGTCTCTGATCTTGTTGATGGCATCGATGACTGTATTCTGTGCAGTATCGAAGCCGATGGTTCTGTCTGTGTAGGCCATATCATTGTCGATGGTTCCCGGAATGCCTATGGTCTTTATCCCCAGCTCTGAAAGACCTTTTGCACCCATGAAGGATCCGTCTCCGCCGATGACCACAAGGCCTTCGATTCCATAAATCCTTAAGACCTGAGCAGCCTTCTCTCTTACCTCAGGATCCTTGAATTCAGGAAACCTGGCAGTCTTTAAAATGGTGCCGCCCTTCTGTATGATGTCAGATACCGACCTTCTATCCATAGGAAGAATCTCTCCCTCATGCAGACCCAGGTACCCCTTGTAGATCCCCATTACTTCTATGTTATTGACTAAAGCTGTTCTCACGACGGCTCTGATCGCCGCGTTCATTCCTGGTGCATCTCCGCCACTGGTTAATATACCGATTTTCTTCATTTTTATCCTCCTAAATAGAGGCAGAAGAGTTTATCTTCCGTCTACAAAAAAATTTAGCCCATACTATTGTATCTCTTAAATGAAATGATTTCAAGAAGGTAACACCAACTGGTGATATCACTTTTAAAATGATTAGCTTTCAACAAGTTTCACGTTTTCCTCACCAAGTTTATCCATAAGCATCCTGATTACTGGAGAATCTCCATCAATCCATAGCTCTTTTGCAAGCTGCATCACTTCACGTTTGTCTGACGCCACCACGATTACAGGTGTCTCTCCGCTGAAGGTCGTTAATACCGGCCTTAAGGCTCTCACCATAAGCTTAGCATCATCCATATTCCTGAATCTCAGATATAGTTTAGTGTTCTTTTCAGGAACGAGGTCTCCAAGAGATTCCACAATAATTTTTGGATTTTCCTCTTCCTTGATGGAAAGTCTTCCACGAATGAGTACGATGCTGTCTTCTTTGAGGTAGGCCACAACCTTGTCGTAGGTCTTGGGAAATACGATGCACTCAATGACCCCAGAGAGGTCCTCGAGATTCATAAACGCCATCATTGCAGAGTTTCTCGTGATTTTCCTGGAAATATCTCTGATCATTCCACCGAGAATCACCCGATCTCCATCCTTGAAGCCGCTTTTCTTCATCATTTCATCGGCAAACATCGCCGCGTCATCCCTGACATCATCAAGGATCTCCCTGTTTTCTGTCTGAATATCCGATACCTTATGGCTGACTGCCGTTCTAAGCGTTTCTTCATATTCGTCCAGTGGGTGGCCCGACATATACATCCCGGTCATTTCCTTTTCCATGAAGAGAAGATCCTTATGATCAAACTCTCTCAGCTTCGGATATTCGATCTGCACGGTATCATCATCTTCCAGAAGATCTCCGAAAAGCGAGACCTGACCGTCGATATTCCTTCTGCTCTTCTGGGTAAAGCTGTCCATGATCTTTTCATAGACGGCAAGCATCTGTGCTCTGTTTCCATCGAGTCCGTCAAAAGCACCAGATCTGATCAGAGCTTCCACAGCTCTCTTGTTGAGACCGCTTGCGGTATTTCTTTCGATGAAATCCATAATGGACTTATATCGTCCGCCCTTGTTTCTTGTCTCCACGAGGGCATCCACCATATTTCTGCCGACACCCTTTATCGCACCTAGGCCAAACACGATGTTTCCGTCCTTCACCTTATATTTGAACTCCGATGCGTTGATATCCGGTGAAACCACGCTGATCCCCAGGCTTTTGGCAAATCTGAGATAGGAAAAACACTTATCCGCATTTCCGATGAAGGAGTTCAGCATAGCTGCCGTAAACTCCGCAGGATAGTATCTCATCAGGTATGCCGTCTGATAGCCGATAACGGCATAAGCTGCAGCATGCGCCTTATTGAATGCATAGCTTGCAAAGTCCATCATCTGATTGAAGATGATGCCCGCAACGGTCTCGTCGATGCCATTTCTTACGCAGCCGGGAACAATCACATTCCCTTTGTCGTCAACCAGTCCATAGATGAAGTTCTTTCTTTCCTCTTCCATGACATCATGTTTCTTCTTGCTCATGGCTCTTCGGACAAGATCAGACCTGCCCAGAGAATAGCCCGCAAGATCTCTTACAATCTGCATGACCTGCTATAGTGATAGGTAATCCTTTGAACTTATCTCCAGATTTTCCCCCACTCCACACCGTGCGTGCAATTTTCACCGCACACGGCGTTCCATCGAGAATCTTATGGCTAAATATCTAAATAGTTTTCAACTTTTTCCAGGGTGAGCTTTTGCCCCTCTTTGTCGTATTCTTTGATAATGGATAGGCCTAATGTAAAGCGTAACCGATTGGTTTTTCTTCTCTGTTCAGAGTTCAGATTCAAAATCCCGAGATATTTCTTGAGAGTTTCCTCCTGTGTTGCATGAATTAGTTTATGAACATCTTCATGTATCAATACAAGATTCCTGAATTCATCAGTTCCGCCATCCTTACGTGCCTTCTTGTGATGACAATGTATTTCGGCTCTAGTTTCTATGGGTTTACCTAATACATAGCATTTTCCATTTTGCATTGAGTATAATGAAATTCTGTTATCAAAGTACTCAATGTTTTGGTTATTTGGGTAGTGCTTTCGCAATTGATTCAACAGCTTTAATTCATTGCCAAGATAGTCATGTATCTTTTCTCTTCCTTCAGGGGTGTATAGACAGTTCTTAATACTGAATGCCATCGGATTTTTAAACTGTATGGCGTATATTGGGTAGATAGGTTCGCCCGTTCCCTTGATGTATCGGAGCGACTTATACTTCCCATATCTCTGTATTTCTGTGTCCGTTAGGTCCCTACCTGTTTTCACTACACGATTACCATTTTGGGTGTTTAATCCATTGTATAACAGCCTATAGGTTCTTTGTTGTATGTGATTCAAGTCACTTGATACCATCGTTGCGATACTGTAATAGTTTTGAATACCCATTACCATCGCATTGTATAGTACGATTTCCCTAACTTCACTGTCTGAGCTTCCTGCATGACATATCTTTTTAACTTGTTCTATCAGCTTTTCTGACTTGACTGCTAATGCTTTATCACTTATATGTGAGAATACAGTATATTTATTTTTCTGATGATTCCATGTTACTTTTATTTTAAATCCAAGGAACTCCATGTACTGTTTCCTGACATCAACAATTTTTGTCTTTTCTGAGGATATTTCAAGTTTCAGGGTTTCTTTCAGCCATTTTTCAGTTGCGATTAATACTTTTTGTGCATCTTCATGTTTTCTACAGAAGACTCTAAAATCATCTGCATATCTCACAATCCACATTTCTTTCAGCTTTGTTGTCTCTTGCATGCCACGGAAAGCATGAGAGGTTGTTGTTCCGTTAGCTGTCACCCTCTTTTTGTAATTGTTGGTTACTGAGTGATTCTGCCATTGGCTTTCAATCCATTTATCCAAGTCGTTCAATACTATATTAGCGAGTAACGGTGATAGAATGCCACCTTGCGGGGTCCCTTTTATCGGGATTATGGTTTGTCCATTTTCCAGTTTAATTGGTCCTTTAAGGATTTGCTTTATTATCCAGATTAGTTGCTTATCTCTTATACCCATGGCCCATATTTGTCTGATTAATTTCTTGTGGTCAACGTTATCGAAGAACCCTTTGATATCAAACTCTATGACATGGTATAAGTTGCTCATCTGGAGCATTCTATATGTTCTAGCTATAGCATGTTCAACTGACCTTAACGGTCTAAATCCGTAGCTGTTGTTTGAAAATTTTGCTTCACAAATGGGTTGCATTACTTGTAGAATACACTGCTGTATTAATCTATCCCAAATACATGGTATGCCAAGTGGTCTTGTTTTTCCATTGGGTTTAGGTATTTCCTTTCTTCTTACGGCTTTTGGTCTGTACCCATGTTCACTTCCGCGAGTTATGAATCTCACTTTACTTACCACTTCTTCAGCAGTCAGTTTTGAAATGTCTTGGATACTCAATCCGTCAGTTCCAGGAGTTTTGCTTCCACCATTGGTTTTGATGTTCCTGTATGCCAATAATATGTTTTCTTCAGATAGTATTATCTGCATAAGGTTATCTAATGTATTACCATCTTGGCTTTTTGAATACAACTCGTCGAAGACCGTTTGCATGTTGTAGTATTCGTTATGTCTCAGGTCTTCAATAGATTTTCCCTTTTTCTTTGACATAGGGCACCTCCCATCATATGATAGAGGCATTTTTGTCTTACTCGAATCCCCATGTTCAACTATATGATATTTGCTTGTTATTCTCGACTTGTGGCCATTCCTATACTACTCATTACAAGGAGTTTTAAAACGGTTCGACCACTACTTTTCAGCACCGATTCAGTTGCTTATTGTTCTTCGACAACTCGGACCTTTATGGTCCTCGGTACCTTTCCGTGTTCCAATAACTCTATCCTTACATATACCCTTAGGTTCTTGCTATAAGCCTGTTAGCTTAGATACGCCCGCCAGATTTCTCCTTCGCGTATCATGGGATTTCATAACCAAGATTCTTACTTTCCCACACTAACGATGTCCCTAGGACTTGTTCATATCTTTCGATATGCTCATATCTAGACCCTTTACATCGCAAGTTCGTCTGTCAGCGTCTTTTGCTGATATTCTAACCATAGGTATTTTATGGACTACCGACCTATCGACAACCATACCTCTTACTTTCTTCCTTTCATGCGGGTGGGCTCTAGCCACTTTTGCACCAACATTACTTGTCCGTTTCTTAGGCTTAGGTTTCTTCAGCCGTCTTCACCGAGCTTCATACACCTAAACTTTCGTTTTATGATGCATGTCGGAGTATTATAGTATGCGTTTCAGGGCGTTACTCCTTCATTCCGCATATCGAGTTATTAGTTCAGACCTGTTGTTCTCGTAAGCTGATTAGCTAACATTCCTTGCAGGTCTGCTCAATCTTTTCAATTGAGAACGCGTCGCACCCTGGTAGATAATTACCCCGTAGGTTACTGAGAGGATCGGTTCCAGTTCCTTGCAGAGATAGGTGACTTTTCCCGGATGGTTCTTATTCTCGATGTATTTCGGAATCTCACCCATCGGTCCGGGTCTGTAAAGAGATATTCCTGCGATGATGTCCTCAAGGGAATCCGGCCGGAGCTCTTTCATGAAGCTCGTCATACCAGCTGATTCCAGCTGGAACACCCCGACGGTCTTGCCTTCTCCGATCATCTTATAGACTTCTCTGTCATCAAGGTCTAAAGTGTCGATATCTATGGAAACGCCTGAGCTCTCTCTTACCATCTCAACGGTATCCCTCATGACTGTCAGCGTCCGGAGACCTAGAAAATAGGAATAGGTAAGAAACATCCACAGCATTACCTGTTTGGAGTCCTTTTCCCCTCCTTCACACCGTGCGTGCGACTTTCACCGCACACGGCGTTCCATCGTAGTTTATAGTCTACGGTTGACTATTTCGAGTATTGTCAGATGTTTAATTTCTTGCGGTATTTCCTCAAGTTT
Organism: Proteiniclasticum sp.; assembly: GCF_032054185.1. Classification (NCBI taxonomy): domain Bacteria; kingdom Bacillati; phylum Bacillota; class Clostridia; order Eubacteriales; family Clostridiaceae; genus Proteiniclasticum; species Proteiniclasticum sp. The sequence continues at coordinate 54,618 of NZ_DAMBTF010000015.1, read as the reverse complement.
TCTAATGTTTTCTCTGACAGACTGCTCGGCTCTTTGTCACTATGAATAAGGTCATGACAGTATTGATGTACTGTTACTAGATTGCTGACCTTATTTCTCTTTTCAGATTGCAACTTCGTTTGCACATGGTGAAATCTGGCTTCATTAGGTTCGACGTATCCTCCGCAGATTCTACATTTCCCTTTATCTCTATTGTATGTATATGGTCTATTCATGAAGTATTCAAAGTTGTATAGCGGACTCTTGCTCATCCTGATGTATAATGCATGTTCCGTTGAGTTCACTTCATCAGTTCTTGCTTTAAGTCCTTTACGCCTCATTCTTTGGTTGTACAGTTCTCTTCCTTCTGTCGTATATGGGTTTTCACGCTGATTTTTCATCTTCGGATTTTCCCATTTTGCGAAGTTTGTGTCTGTGATTCCTATGTACATTCCCTTATATTTGATTGCTGGAATGTGCGCTCTATGCCCACTATGCAATCCAATGAGGTTCTTAACTTCATTCGCTCTTATCCATTGACCACCATGTCTCTTTAATGATTTGTATGCTGTGTACTTTTGTAGCCAAGCATACTTCCTTATTTCAACACTGATTTGGTCACACATACTATAGTAGTTTAGCAGTCCCACAATGATAGAGTTGACCCTCGTGATGTTTTGTACAAGTCGGTCGCTGTCCAAAGTTGAGACTTTCCTAATGTAGAACAGCTCGCGACTTAGGTCTTCCATTTTCCTCTGAAATCTTACCCTTTCGGGAGAAACCTTGTTAACCCATCTATTATTTATCCTAGCCAGTCGAATTTCTACTCCTAAAAACTTTATGGGCTTACTGCACACATTTGTTATGAGTGTTTTTTCTTCTGATAGGTCCAGTTTGAGCGTTTCTTTGAGATACCTTTTCGCTTTATACTTAAGCTTTTCAGCATCTTCACGGTTATCCGTGAGGATTACCCAATCATCCGCATACCTTACATAATAAGCTGTTTTCAGATTACTATGATTACGCATGCTCGTAATTTCTCCGTCTCTTCTGGTATAGGTTTTCCTTAGTTTCTTTCGTTCAAAATCACTGGTTATGAAATTATCGAATCGGTTTAGGTATATGTTTGCAAATAGTGGCGATATGATTCCGCCCTGGGGCGTACCTAGTTCGCTGATAGCAATTTCACCCATAACTCCTGCTTTTAACATTTGTTTAATAATACTGAGTACTCTTTTGTCACGTATGCCAATATCCCATAAGCTTTGCATCATTGTGTTGTGGTCTATGTTGTCAAAGAATCCTTTGATGTCTCCTTCAACTACCCAATGACATTTAGCAATGAAATTTATTTGCTTGATTCTAGACACTGCCATTTCTGCTGACCTCATCGGTCTAAAACCATATGAGTGTTCAAAGAATTGGGCTTCTGCAATTGGCTCTATGACATTCCTTACACATTCTTGTATTATCCTATCGATAATTGTAGGAATTCCTAAAGGTCTTTTCTCTTTCTTACCTGGTTTTGGTATCCATACCCTTCTTACCATTTCGGGGTTGTAGTTGTAGAGCTTACCCCTGATTAGTCCGATGAGTTCATCGTATCCCTTGCCTAAGTAATCGCTAATTCCTTTTTCATCTATTCCAGCGGTATTACTACCTTTGTTGGCTTTGATTTTATGAATTGCAGTTACTATGTTTGGTTCGGAAGCGATTATTTCTAGGATACCTGTGAAGTTACATTCTTTCCTGTTATCATAGTTATTCTTAGCCGAAACGTATATGTCCTGTAAAAGTTTATTAAGTTCCTTTTCATTCTTTGGAACCCTGCTAAGTTTTGTCCCCACTGGCATCACCTCCGTGACACTTTATATCGTGGTTAGTTCGTTTCGCTCAACGGCTACCTTAACAATTAAACTTATCTTACATTACTCTAATCTACGACTATGCCCCTTCGCTCCACAGACATTACTCTGCTTCAACACTACTACGGGCTGCTGCCCCCCGAATTCACAAGTCATTTCCTACTTGTTAGAAACATCTGCTCTTAATAGCTTTAACATTTTCTTCCGAGGTTCAATTGTTCCATCTATTTTATCCCTTATTTATTGTAACTTAGCCTCTACCTTTAACCCGTTAGCCATTCTTTTTCCCGCTTTGTCGACTGGGATGAGAACATTTATCCTTATTTTGGATAAATATCGTAACTGCAATGGACAATACAGTTACCACGACTAAAATCCCTATAGGGACCCCCCATCTTTCGATGGGGTCTAATAAATTACGAGCCTTTCATACGGTAGTTCCTGGTGTGTAGGCATATTACATTTCAAAGATTTCTCTTTGGGACCCCCGACCTACTTCGTAACCATCTTTTTTACTTTATAGTTTCATACAGGTGGACCCTAGTCACTTTTGTACCAATATTACTCTTATATTTCATCCAGTTAGGCCCTTTTCGGCCGACTTCACCGTACTTTGTACCAGTTAATAATAAGGTTAACTGGCACAACGGAGTATCAGGGGTTTGGGTATCGACATTTACCCAACAAGTGGAATTTCACCACTCTAATCAAATAGATAGTTAAGTAAGTTTCACTACTTTACTTTTCCAGCGGGCGGGCTCTAGCCACTTTTGTACCAACTTTATCTAGTATTTCATTTGCTTACTCCGCTAACTTGTTTCCATTTCTGGAGTGTTTCGTTAACGAACAATTCGTACGTCCATTTTAAGCAGTCCAAGCTCCTCCAGGGTGTTCATGGTGAACTGGGTCACGATGGACTCATCGTTCTTCTGAAGCGGAACATAGTTCACCAGTGGTTTCTCAGAGATGACGACACCTGCGGCATGAGTGGAAGAATGCCTTGAGAGGCCTTCAAGTTTTCTGGAGATATCCAGAAGCTCCATGACTCTTCCGTCATCCTCATAGACCCGCTTGAGCTCAGGATTCATCTCAATGGCTTTATCCAGGGTGATGCCTAAAACTGAAGGAATCATCTTTGCAATCTGATCCACTTCTCCATAAGGGTAGTTCATGGCACGGCCCACATCTCGTATGCAGGCTCTTGCCGCCATGGTACCGAAGGTGATGATCTGCGCCACATTGTCAGCGCCGTATTTTGCGACAACATAGTCGATGACCTCTCCTCTTCTTTCATAGCAGAAATCAGAGTCGATATCGGGCATGGATATTCTTTCCGGATTCAGAAACCGCTCAAAAAGAAGGTTATATCTTATGGGGTCAATCTTTGTGATGTTCAGGCAGTAGGAAACGCAGGAGCCGGCAGCACTTCCTCTTCCGGCACCTGTGGCGATTTCATTGTCGTTGGCAAACTTTATGAAGTCCCACACAATGAGAAAGTAGTCCACATACCCCATCTGATTCATGATGTCCAGCTCATAGTCGATTCGCCTTATGATTTCCTTGCTCTCTTCATCCTCCAGGCTACGGAGAAACGGGATATCAGGAGTTTTTCCGCGGTAAGCCTTGAATGCCTCATATTTCTCCACCATTCCCTCGTAGGTTCTCTCCACAAGGTACGCATAAGGGTCTGTCCCTTCAGGGAGCGGGAATTTGGGCAGCTTGGATACATGAAATTCGTAGTCAAAATTACATGCTTCAGCAATTTTCACTGTATTTTCAAGGGCTTCCGGGACATACTGGAACAGATCATACATTTCCTCATAGGATTTCAGATAGAACTGATCCGAAGGATAACGCATCCTGTTTTCCTCATCCACGGTCTTTCCGGTCTGGATGCATAGAAGAATATCATGGGCTCTCGAGTCCTCTTTTTTCAGATAATGCACGTCATTTGTACAGACCAGAGGAATATCAAGCTCCTTCGCCAGAGCGATATTGAGCTTATTCACCTTCTTCTGCTCCAGAAGTCCATGGTCCTGCAGCTCCAGATAATAATCGTCCTTGAAGACGCTCTTATAGAAGAGCGCAGCTTCTCTGGCCTTATCCGGCATACCGAGATTGAAGTATTCCTGAACCTCTCCTCCGAGGCATGCAGAAAGACAAATAAGCCCTTCTGCATGCTTTTCAATAAATGCATGGTCGACACGGGGCTTATAATAGAACCCCTCAAGGGACGCCGCAGAAACGATCTTCATGAGGTTCTCGTAGCCCTTCTCGTTTTTGACCAGAAGAACCAGATGATGGGTGGTATTTTCCGGATCCTGATGCTTGATGTGCATATCCTTCGCCGCAACATAGATCTCGCACCCGATGATGGGCTTGAGACCTGCCTTCTTCGCAGTCTTGTAGAACTCCACAGTCCCATACATGGTTCCATGGTCAGTAACCGCCACATATTTCATGCCCAGTTCCTTTGCTCGTCTTATGATGCCATCGATCTTTGCCGATCCGTCAAGAAGACTGAATTCCGTATGCAGATGTAGATGGGCAAACGCTTTCTCCATAGTTATTATCCTTTCTTAAGATGTCGCGGGCTGCAGTGTGAATTTATGCAAAAAAATCACAGGCTTTCGAGTCCAGAAGCATGGGTTTCAGGTTTTTCAGTACAGTGCTTACATGATAGTCATGCACCTGATACTCATCCATAGCTTCATGTGAATCAAAGGTCGTGATGAGGCAGATGTCATAGCTTCTCGCGGAGCTTACAACGTCCTTTCCGACGGTGAGCCCTTTAAGCTGAGGAATCTTCCCTTCCATGGACTGCAGAAGCTCCTTAGCCTTGTCCATATTTTCCGGACTTTTGTCCTTCAGTTTGAATAGTACAATATGATAAAACATGAGTATTTCCTCCTAATTCTGTCTATTAATCATCCAGTGTATGTACGATATTGAGTCTTGAGGTTGCGATAAGCTTATCTCTGGATCTCATATTGACATCCACCTTGGAATGAAGTTTCGATGTCTTGATGATATTGATTTCCATGACGAATTTCGCATCAATGCCCAGCACTTCATAGAAATCTGTCGAGCACTTATCCAGACTGCAGCTGTAATACTGGTTCTGGAGATGGGAAATTGCCGTTTTCGACATGAGCATGGAGAGAAGACCTCTCGATGCATTGCCCAGAGGATCCAGAAATTCAGGAGAGATCGCTCCGCTGTAATAGAACTTTCCGTCCCTCTTCTCCACAACCAGGCTTCTTATGATCTTGTCTTCTATGGTATCGGTCTCCATGGGTTTCATATGACGTTCCTGAAGCGCCTTCAGGATATCCGTCCTCGTAATGACACCGACAAGCACCCCTTCTTCCGTCACCGGACACAGAGGCAGGTTTTCCCAGTCCATGATATGGGCCACATAGGATACCGTAGTTTTAGGCGTAATGGATATATTGACTTTTCTGTATACATCACCGATGAGTTCTGATTCTTCCCGTCCAAGGGTTTCCTTTGCTGTGATGATCCCCTGAACAACCATCTTCCTGTCCACCACCGGAAACTTTTCATGTCCGGATTTTTCGGAAAGCTTGAGGTAATCCGAGATTCTGCTCTCCATCTTGAGATGATGGGTTTCCTTCTGGATAATGTCCTTGACATAGGGAATGGTCTGCTTGATGAGATTCTCAGAGATTCCTCTGTTGATCATGGATGCTGTGGTAAAAGTATCATAGGAGCAGGAGATGATCGGTAGCTTCAGGCGGTCAGCCAGAGCCACGTTCTTCTCGGTGGCCTTGAAGCCTCCAGTGATGAGCACCCCGACGCCCATGTTGAGCGCAAGAGTGTGGACTTCATCCCGATTTCCCACAATGAGCAGTCCGCCCATAGTAAGATATTTCTTCATGGCTTCCATGGTCATGGCACCGATATTGAATCGGTATATGGTCTTTTCCACCCCTTCTTTTCCGCCAAGCAGCTCCCCATCCACAATCCGGATGATCTCATTGTAGGTTATGGATTCGATCTTTTTCTCTTTTTCACTCTCAACTCTTATAGTCCCGGTTCTTGGCAGAGTCTCGAGATATCCCTCTTCCTCCATGATCTTTATGGCTTTGTATGCCGTAGCATCGCTTACCCCCTGATCCTTTGCGAGGGTCCTGACTGACAGCTTTGTCCCAAGCTGCATTTCCCTGATGCTTTCCATGATACGATCGATTTTTGCCACTACAGTCCCCCCTTCCTCAGTTCATCTGCTATTTTTTCTATTTTTCTCAGTCTGTGATTGACTCCTGACTTTCCTACCGGAGGATTCAGCATTTCGCCAAGCTCCTTCAGGGATTCGTCGGGATATTCGAGCCTGATTTCCGCAATGTCTCTTAACGGTTTAGATAATCTTCCAAGCCCGATTTCTTTTTCGATGAGTCTTATGGATTCCACCTGTCTCACCGCAGCATTTACCGTTTTCGACAGATTGGCCGTTTCGCAGTTGACCAGCCTGTTGACGTTGTTTCTCATATCTTTCACGATCCGGACGTTCTCGAATTCAAAAAGACTGTTGAAGGCTCCTATGATGGACAGAATGTCCACTATCTGTTCCCCCTCTTTAAGATAGACGATATAGGCATTTTTCCTCGCAATCACCTTGGCAGACAGGCCATAGGAATTGATGAGATCCTTGAGATCTTCCGCCAGCTCAATCGAGCTTACCACAAACTCCAGGTGATAGGCTCTTTCAGGGTTCGATACACTTCCTGATCCCAGGAAAGACCCTTTGATGTAGGCTTTTTTCAGTGCATCTGTACGGATGAGTTCCTTGCTGATGGAATAGTCCAGATTGAACGTATCCTCCTCATCTTTAAGAATCCCTGTTTCTATGAGCAGATCCTTAAGTCCCATATCTTCACTGATTACAATGACATAGACGTTGTTCTTCTTGAGAGAGCCTGATTTTTTGACCAGGAGTCTTCCATGAATCATGAGATGATCCTTCAGCAGCTTGAAAATGAATCTTGCTGTGGAAGGATTCTCTGTGGTTATCTTGAAGGACAGTTTGGATGATCCAAATGCTAGGGTGCCCGATAACCTCATGATGGCAGAGAGAATCGATATGATTTCTTCTCTGGATATATCTGTATTTCTTGTTATTTCACTTTTTACTGTTGACGAAAATGACATTATGCTCACCCGAACCTGTTCTATTTTTTTCTGCTGATCAGCCATAAACCCCATCAAATACTGACAGATTTAGTACAGCTGACTCATTTTATTATACCATAACGCCCCTGTCATAGAAACGGACATCTGTATGCAGAAATAAAAAGAAAGTGCAGATGAAGAAAGGAAATCCCCTTGCTTCTGCACTTTAACCGCTCTAATTTTTCTTGTTCTTCAGCTTGCCCGATAATACCACATACTCAAGGATTCTCCTTTTGTCGTTCACAAGAGTCTCCTTAAGAATGATCTCCATGAGTCTCTTGGAAAGCTTATCCGCATCATGCCTCACAGAAGTTTCTCTTGGCTTTATGAAATCCCCGAGAATCAGTTCAAAATCTTCATACCGGAGCTTCTCCTCGTCCACGATCACTTCATACTGTTTCATGTCATGATACTTTTTCCGGAGATGCTCATTTCGGATACACATGGTGTTGGCAAATACATAATCGAGCTTTCCGATATCGCCATGCTCGTAGATGGCCCTGATATGATCTGATACCTTGAATTCATCTGTTTCTCCGGGCTGGGTCATGACGTTGCAGATATAGATTTTGCTCGCCCTGCTTTCCTTTATGGCCTCCGGTACTCCTTTGATGATCAGATTGGGTATGACTGAGGTATATAGAGAACCCGGACCGAGAATAATGGCATCGGCATTCAGAATCTCTTCTCTCACATCTGGGAGACATTGGGCATTTTCCGGAGTGACATAGAGCTTCCTGATCTTCGCCCCTTCCGAAATGCTGACCTCAGGAATATGAGATTCGCCCACAACCAGCTGACCGTTATCCAGAATGGCATTGATCTTGACGTTGTCAAGAGTAACAGGAAGTACCTTTCCGGTTATGGCCAGAACATTGGCCATATTCTGTACGGCATCCTCAAAATTATCCGATACTCCATTCATGGCTGCAAGAAACAGATTTCCGAAGCTTTGACCCTTAAGCGACCCATCCTTGAATCTGTACTGCATGAGTTCTTCCATGAGAGGCTCGGTGTTTGCCAGCGCCACAAGACAGTTTCTGATATCGCCAGGAGGTAGAATACCAAGGTCTTCTCTTAATATTCCAGATCCGCCCCCGTCATCTGCGACGGTCACAACTGCTGTGATATTATTGGTATAATTCTTCAGCCCCTTAAGAATGGTCGAAAGCCCGGTGCCTCCACCTATAATAACCACCTTTGGCCCCTGAACCAGAAGCTTCTTCTCGTGAATCAGACTGCCGATTTCTCTTGAGTCCATGTTAAAGTCGATGAGACCATCCTTTGCCAGCGTCATGAAGCTCTTGATGAGCTCAGCGATGGATACATAAAGGACAGAAACACCCAGTATCAGTAGATATATATAGTAGAAGTTATAGGCACTCTTGCCGTATCTCTGAAATATCAGCTCTATCAGCGCAAAAATGATTACACTAAGACCGACGATTCCAAGACCGAACCACCTCTTTATCCCATAACCCATATTCATCCAGTCTTTTATCTTCATACCCTACACCTGTTATTTCCTTGTATTCTTATGAAGATTATACCACAGCAGATAAGAAGAAGGACACTGCCTGATTCAGGCAATATCCTTCTTTTATCATTGCTATATTTCTTTTCCGCAGTTTTTGCAGAATCTGGCATCCTCATCATTCAGTTCTCTGCAGCTCAGACACCTGACCTTGACGACATCCTTCTCACCCGGCTTCGGTTTCAGAATATCCACTTCCTGCAGTGCATCGTTAATCATTCCTCCTGCAGCTGCTGTATAGGGGTTCAGGTCTTCTCTGGCTTTCTCGGGATCAAGTATCAGTCCGGAACCTGCGGCGCCTCTTGCTCCGATATTCATGATGAAACCGCCCAGACCGATGAGAATGAATCCTATGAAGCCGTTTTTCATTGAGCCCATCCCTGAATCACCTGAAAAAGGATCTTCGTTCATTCCGATGAAGAACACAGAGAAGAACAGGATAAAACCAGTAATGAGTATAGCCATACCAATATAATACAGCCCTTTTCTTTCCACTGATATTTTATGCTTATGCTTATCCTTTTCTTCCATACCGCTCTCCTTGGGTGATGTTATGTTTTGATTCGACTATACTGAGATTTTTTCCTGCTCTCTGATTTCACTGAGCACTTCTTTAAATGCACGCATAAAACCGATGTTGTTCTCCATAGTGGATATTGAAACTCGGATGTATCCCGGTATTCCAAGGAATCCGCCTGGTCTTATGATATATCCTTTCTTCATGAGTCTGTGGAATATATCCATATCATCACCTTCAGTATCCCAGAGAATGAAGTTTGCATCGGATACCACATAGGAAAGCCCCATGCTTTCAAGCTCCTTGTAGAAATATTCTTTTCCTCTTGAGTTCTCTTCAATAACCTTCTTGAGATATTCGGTATCCCCAAGAGCTGCCACTGCCGCTTCCTGAGCAAACAGGTTGACATCAAAAGGATCGACAACACGATAGAAATATCCTACAAGCTCAGGATCGGCGAAGCCGTATCCTACTCTAAGCGAGGCCATACCATATGCCTTTGAAAAGGTTCGAAGTACAATGAGGTTCTTGTATTCATCCAGATAATCCAGAGCATCAAAATAGTCTTCTCTTGTGACATATTCTCTGTAGGCTTCATCCATCACGATGATGATATGATCAGGCACCTTCTTTATGAAGGCTTCAAAATCGTTTTTTCCGAAGGATGATCCCGTCGGATTGTTGGGATTGCATAGATAGATGATTTTCGTTCTGTCTGTGATGCTTTTCTCCATGTCATCAAGATCAAGAACAAGCTTTTCCATATTCGTTTTGACGATCTTAGCCCCCATAAGCCTTGCGTTATCTTCATAACGTGAAAAGGAATGCTCACCCATGATGATTTCGTCATCATGATTGAGGAATGTTGAAGAAATCACCTTGATCAGTGAATCCGATCCTCCTCCGATGAAAATCTCATCCATGCTTCTGCCTGTTAGCTTTGAGAGCTCACTTCTCAGCGCATAGGAACCTGAGTCAGGATAAAGACTGATATCCTTGCAGGTTTTCATGATGGCCTCTTTCACTTTGGGACTTGCACCCATAGGATTTTCATTTGATGCCATCTTCACGACCGTTTCGATCCCCAGTTCTCTTTTGACCTCCGATATGGGTTTGCCCGCCACATATCTTTTCATTGTGGTCACCTGTTCACGTATTTTATACTTCATTAGTCTCCCCCTTGAATGAAATCGTATACTTAGATGATAACTCATGAAAACTCTTCAATCAAGGAAATCATTCCACCTTCACGCGTCATAATGGAACAAAAAAAAGAGAAAACACCATGTTCTCTCTTTAAAGATAAATATAATTCAATAATTACTTATATTATTTGTCTTCTCCCACGATGAGCACTTCAGTGCAAAGTTCCACATTGAATTTATCCATTACAGTTGTCTGAATATAGTTAATCAGGTTCAGTACATCTTTAGCCTCAGCATGATCCCTGTTTATGACAAATCCGCTGTGCTTCTCTGAAACCTGCGCTCCGCCCATCTGATAGCCTTTAAGTCCGGCATCCTGAATCAGCTTTCCTGCATAATGTCCTGTAGGTCTCTTGAAGGTGCTTCCTGCTGAAGGAAACTCAAGAGGCTGTCTGTCTTCTCTTCTATGTGTAAGGTCATCTATCTTCGCTTTGATTTCTTCTTTGCTGCCATGCTTTAAAAGGATGACCGCATCCAGTACCACATATCCGTTGATCTTCACTGCTGATGTTCTATAACCAAGCTCAAGCTGATTTTTACTCAGGGTAATGATCCTAAGATCTGGCGTGATGACACGTACACTGTCAAGAACAAAAGACATCTCTCCATCATAGGCACCGGCATTCATAAATACAGCGCCACCTAAAGTTCCAGGGATTCCGCAGGCAAATTCAAATCCGGTAAGGCTTGCATTGTACGCAGCTTCAGAAATATCCGCAAGTAGTGATCCGCATTCTGCAACAACAGTATTCCCTTCAACTCTGATCTGATTGATCATTTCTGTCTTAATGACGATTCCTCTGATTCCGCCGTCTTTAACCAGTAGATTCGATCCATTGCCGATGAGAAAAGTAGGTATGTTATTCTCGGTCACATAATGGATGACTTTAATCAGTCTGTCCACCGAGTCAGGAATAACCAAAACATCCGCAGTGCCACCTATTTCAAACCATGTATGGTTCATCATGGGCTCATCCAGCATGACTTCTTCTTTCGAGAGAATCAATACCAGATCTTCGTAGGCATCAGTATATCTATTCATTATCAATGCTCCTTAAACTTAATTCCATCTATGCATTATACACAATAGCAGGAAATAAATAAATAGAATTTATGTGAAACTCTAGATTATATTTCCTTTGTAGCCCAAAGAGGTCTCAGATTGATTCTTAGTTCCATTATAATGCACAGATTTTACAGAATGGTTAAGGATTGATTACCGATTTCGTAATATTTATGTAGGATGACTTCATAAATGGAGGAATAGTAAGACCAGTTCAAGCGAATTGAACTGGTCCTCAATATGATTATATATACATCTATCAGACTTCTTCATCCTGATGCCTGTCTTCATGCTTCACCTTATCTTCGCTGTTCCCATGGAAATAGGTATAGATGCTCCTTGCTGTCTCTTTATCAACGGACGGGGTCTTCATGAGCTCCTCAAAAGATGCTTCTCTTATGGCATCGATGGATCCGAATTTCACCATCAGATTCTTTCTTCTCCTCTCTCCGACCCTTGGAATATCTTCCAGAATAGAGTGAAGTGTCCTCTTGTCGCGAAGTGTCCTGTGATAGGTGATGGCGAACCTGTGCACCTCATCCTGAATTCTGATCAGAAGATTTCTCGCTTCACTGAGCTCTCTCAGACCATACTCTCTGTTCATATAGATGATTCCACGGGTTCTGTGGTTATTGTCTTTGACAAGACCCATGACCGGAATCTCAAGATTCAGCTCTTTCATGACTTCCAGAGCGATATTCACCTGCCCCTTTCCACCGTCCATGATGATGAGGTCCGGGAAGATCGAGAATTTTCCGCCGGTGTAATCCAGCTTTCGTTCCTGAATCTCTCTGATTTCTTCAAGACCTCTCTTGAATCTTCTTGTGAGGATCTCTCTCATGGAATCATAGTCGTTTGCACCGGTGACGGTTCTGATCTTGAATCTTCTGTAGTCGCTTTTCTTGAACTTGTTCCGCTCATAGACGATCATTGTGCCCACCGAGTCTACTCCTTGGATATTTGAGATGTCGTAGGCTTCGATTCTCTGAGGAATTTCATCCAGCTCAAGGAGTGTACCGAGCTGGGTGATGGCTTGGCTGCTGGTCTCATATTCACTGAGTATCTTCTGCTTGAACTGCTCAATGGTCGCCCTGGCATTGCTTTCCGCAAGACCCAGCATATTGAGCTTATCGCCTCTTTTGGGCGAGCTGAGTGAGGCGTTCTTTCCTCTTCTCATACTCAGCCAGCTTACAAGCACCTCATCTTCAAGATCGATGCGCGTGTAGATCTTTTTGGGAATGAAGGCTGTTCCGCTGTAATAGCTCTTGATGAAATCTGTGAGAATCACCGGATCTTCTTCCTTGGCGAAACCTTCCAGAATATAGTGTTCTCTGCCCACAAGCTTTCCATCCCGGACATTGAACACCTGAACGGAAACATCCTCCTCATCCTTGAATATACCGATGAAATCTTCATCATCCAGTCGTCTTGTGAACACTTTCTGCTTCTGTACGGTTTTCTCAATGGCATAAAGCTTATCTCTAAGATGAGCTGCGCGCTCAAAATCAAGTTTTTCCGAAGCTGCGATCATTTCTTCTTTGAGGGATTTCTTGATCTTGACGTCTCTTCCCTCAAGCAGACTGATGATATCCTCAATCATCGCTGCGTATTCCTGTTTGGATATGTAGCCTGCACAAGGCGCCTTGCAGAGTCCTAGATGATAGTTCAGGCAGGGCTTTGTCCTTTCCCCGAACTCTGTAATCACTCTTCTGCAGGTCCTTATAGGATATATTTTCTTTATCGTATCCAGGGTTTCATAGACTGCCGTGACATCTGTGAAAGGACCGAAATAACGGTTCCCGTCCCTTGCGTAGTTTCTTGTGACATATACCCTCGGAAAATCTTCATTGGTCGTAATCTTGATGAACGGAAAATGCTTGTCGTCCTTGAGCAGCACATTGTATCTTGGACTGTGCTTCTTGATGAGATTCATCTCCAGGATCAGCGCTTCCATTTCGCTGTCTGTGATGATGTACTCGAATTCAGCGACTTTACTCACCATCACCCGGGTCTTTTCCGAATGGTTTTTTGTATTCTGAAAGTATGATTTTACTCTCTTTTTTAAATTCTTGGCCTTACCTACATAGATAATTTCACCCAAGCTGTTTTTCATCAGGTATACTCCGGGGTTATCCGGAAGTATACCAAGCTGATATTCTAAATCAAACACTTTATCACCTGTTCTCTGTGTACCATTTCATAAGTTCTGTTGCGATGGCAGCAGCTTTTCCTCCACCTGATCCGCCGTCCAGTACAACTACTGAAATGGCGATTTCAGGATCTTCAAACGGAGCAAATCCGACGAACCAGGAATTGATGACGGCTTTTTCCTCACCGCTGGTGAGGACATATTTATCCTGGGCAGTTCCTGTTTTCCCGGCTCCACGGATTCCAGAGAGCACCTTCATGACATCTGATTTGGATGAATCCACATTGTTCTTCATGTAGGCTTTTACGGTCTGAGCGGTTCCGATGTTGGCAACCGTCTGATAAAGTTCAGGTTCATAGGTTTCCTTTGTTGTGCCGTCATAACGCTGAACAGCATTGATGAGCCTTGGAGACATCAGTCTGCCGTCGTTTGCGATGGCTGCTGCCACCATGGCCATCTGAAGTGGATTTGTACCGACCTCACCCTGTCCGATACCGGTCTGAGCCAGAAGTCCGTCATCATTTTTACTGTGGGGCGTTATGGTGCTGTTTCCGATATTGATGCCCTTGAAGGAAAGCTCCTTGTTGAAGCCGAATCGGCTAGCTACGTCGGCAAGCTTATCTCCACCAAGTTCGATGGCAAGCCCCCCGAAGACAACATTGGAGGAAACGGAAAACGCTTCTTCCAGATTGATCCTGCCGTAGATATTCCCGTTGACGTTAGGTATAGCTACACCTGCCTTAACATCGAGCTTACCCTTGTCTTCGAAGATCCTCTCTTCAACGCCGTCGATATTTTCGAGAGCTGCTATAAGGGTGATGATCTTGAAGGTCGATCCGGGAGCATATCTTGAACGGGCAGCCTTGTTGACGAATACCCCTTCATCTCCGCCCTTCTTATTGAGTTCTTCATAGATCTGATCCAGATTGTTCGGATCATAACTTGGGCGATTGACCATGGCAAGGACTTCACCGGTTTTCGGATTCAGAGCCACAATGGAACCTGAGCTGCCAAGGGCATCACCCAGAAGTTCATAGGCTTTTTTCTGAAGTTCCGTGTCCAGGGTGGTGATGACATTGTTTCCCACCTTTGTCCGGTGAATGATTGATGTGGGATCCTTCAGCACTTCAAGGAAGTTGTTTCTGCTGATGTTCATCTCAAATTCGTCCGTGACCAGTGTCTTGTCCATAATATTTTCAAGTCCGGTGACGACAGATTTTGTGGCATATCCAAGCGCCTGTGCAAAGGGTGCTCCACCCTGATAGATTCTCTTCTGACTTTCATTGTCCTGTCTCTCACTCTTTGAGAGAATGGAACCGTTTCGGTCATATATCGTTCCTCTGAGCACACGGTTTCTTTCTACCGCAGCTCTCACATTACCTGGTCTTGCTGCAATATCTTCAGCCAAAACAGCCTGAAAATAGAGCATATAACCCATAATTGCAATGAAGAGGGTCAAAATCACTCCGGAGATGATCTTGATGTTCTTGTTCAGTGCAATCTTTCTTTTTTCATCTCTCATGATGTTATGCCTCCTCTGAAATCTTCTGGATGATTCCTAAACTGAAGAATATGGTCAGCATGGAAGTACCCCCATAGCTGATGAGCGGCAGAGTGATACCTGTAAGCGGAATCATATTGAGCACGCCACCGATGATGACGATGACCTGCATGGCGATCATTACCGAGAATCCGACACCAAGCAGCGAAGTAAAGGTCGATTTCGCCTTCAATGCGCTTCTGATGTTACGATAAAACATGAGGAAGTAGATGATGAGTATTCCGAAGGAAAAGATCATCCCCAGTTCCTCGACGATTACTGCAAAGATATAGTCAGACTCCCTTACAGGGATATATTCCGGTGATCCGTTACCAAGTCCCTGACCGAAAAGTCCTCCCGATGCCATAGCATAAAGACCCTGAACGATCTGATAGCTTTCATTGCTGGCATATTCCCATGGTTTTCTCCAGATCATCACACGTCTTCTGATGTGCGGAAACAGTGCATAGCTTGCAACAGCGCCCACCGACGCTACTCCGAAGGATGCAAGCAGATACTTCACCTTGGACGTTGCGGCAAAAATCATGGCGATGGCGATAAATGAAAAGATCATCGCTGAACCCAGGTCTCTCTGCAGCACCATGAATCCGATGGACAGAAGTACGATGATTCCCGGTTCGATGAGTGATTTAAGATCCGAGAAGTTCTTCAGACTGCTCGCAAGATAGAACACGAAGAAGATCTTTCCGAATTCAGAAGGCTGGAACGAGATAAAGCCCAGATCCACCCAGTTCTTCGCACCGAATCGGGTTACGCCGATAAAGGTGGCCATAGCCATAAATATCACTGTACCGGCAAGGTACAGGTACTTGAACTTTGCAAAACGCTTAAGGTCCGGCAGAATGATGACAAGCGCGATATAAGCACTGATTCCGATGATGAACCACAGAACCTGCTTTACCGCAATGCCCGGATCAAGTCTATAGAGTACGGCTATACCGATGACCGGCAGAACCGAAACGAAGGTGACCAGAAATTTATCCCCGCCGGGGAAAAATTTATTGACCACAAAGTGAGCGTAGGCGATCAGAACACACATGACGCCGGCCATGATCAGTGCACCGATATCGAATACCGGCTGAAAAAGTGCTATGTTGAAAAACATACCGAATGTCAAAAGAAAAATCGGTGTCAGCATCCTGATTTTTGAATCTTTCATAAATTCCTCCTAGGAGACATTCACTTTAAGTGTGAGATTACCCACCTTAATGATGTCTTCTTTCTTCAGATAGGTCTTCATTTCAAGCTTTTCTCCATTAAGAAGTGTGCCGTTTGTCGACTGATTGTCTTCGATGACAAATCTGCCTTCCTTCGGGAAAATCCTGAAATGGTATCCGGAAACATAAGGATCTGTGAGGACTACAGTATTGTCGTTCTTTCGTCCGAATGTCGTTTCGTTTACGATACTGATCACTGCACCTTCCTTGAGATTTCTGTTCTCACCTGACTTCAGAATGGTCAGTCTGAGACTCTTTTCCTTTACTTCTTCTACGCTGTCCATATCTCTGGACATCAGAAATAATGATCGTATGATGATAAAAAATAGTATGATGACGAAAAAGCCCGTAAAGGCAAGACCAATGAATCTTTCAATATCCATAATTCCCTCCCGATAATTTCAGATTTATACCATTTTACCTTTAAAAGATTAATTTTGTTTGAATACCACCTTAATCTATGATGGAAAGATAGGTGCCATTTCTGAATAAAGTAGGCTGTTATCTGATTCTATTCTATACCATTTAGTTCGGTTAATACAGAAAACGACTGGCTGCAGTTCCCCTTATAGAATAACACTCCGTTCAGTCTCCCGTAAGGGCATTACTAAACGGAGTCGAAATTCTGACTAAACCAGCATTTTCTTCAGATACATTCCTGTGTAGGAGGATTCGTTCATGGCGACTTCTTCAGGGGTACCTATGGCAATTATGCTTCCGCCCTTATCTCCACCTTCAGGTCCAAGATCGATGATATAATCCGCAGACTTTATGATGTCCAGATTATGTTCAATGACGATGATGGAATTACCCGCAGATACCAGTCTCTGAAGAATCTCATTGAGTCTCTTCACATCATCAGTATGCAGTCCTGTGGTCGGTTCATCCAGGATATACAGGGTCTGCCCTGTACTCACCTTGGAAAGCTCAAAGGCAAGCTTGATACGTTGGGCTTCACCACCTGAGAGCTGCGTTGATGGCTGTCCCATCTTGACATAGCCCATACCCACGTCCATGAGTGTTGTGATTTTTCTGTGGATTCTTGGCAGGTTCTCGAAGAACTTGTTCGCTTCTTCAACCGTCATATCCAGAATATCCGCTATGCTCTGTCCCTTGTATTTGACTTCCAGAGTTTCACGGTTATATCTCTTACCCTTACAGACCTCGCAGGGCACATAGACATCGGAAAGAAACTGCATCTCGATCTTGATGATTCCGTCCCCAGTGCAGGCTTCACAGCGTCCACCTTTGACGTTGAAGGAGAATCTGCCGGGTTTGTACCCTCTTGCCTTTGCCTCAGGTGTATTGGCATAAAGTTCTCTGATTCTGTCGAAGACTCCGGTATAGGTTGCAGGATTCGATCTAGGCGTTCTTCCTATCGGGCTCTGATCGATGTCGATGATTTTATCGATGTTTTCGATTCCTGTCACGCTTTCATGTCTTCCCGGGAGTATTCTTGCCTTATTGACCTTACGGTGAACAGCTTTATAGAGGATCTCATTGACTAAAGTGGATTTACCTGAACCGGATACCCCTGTTACCGCCACGAGTTCTCTCAGCGGAAAGTCCACTGTGAGGTTCTTCAGATTGTTCTCTTTTGCTCCTACCACCGTGATCTTGGAGCCGTCGCCCTTTCTTCTGGTTTCAGGCACTTCGATCTTCATTTCTCCTGTGAGATATTTTGCGGTGATGCTTTTTTTCGATTTCATGATCTGCTTTACGGTTCCCTTGGCCACGACTTCACCGCCATGTTCACCCGCTCCAGGTCCGATGTCCACTACATAATCCGCATTTCTTATGGTATCCTCATCATGTTCAACCACAATGAGTGTGTTACCGTTGTCTCTAAGCTTCTTCAGTGTTTCGATGAGCTTATCGTTGTCTCTCTGATGGAGTCCGATGGAAGGCTCATCAAGGATGTAGAGAACACCCATTAGAGAAGAGCCGATCTGTGTAGCAAGCCTTATTCTCTGGGCTTCACCCCCGGAAAGTGTTCCAGAATTACGGGCAAGATCAAGATAATCAAGACCGACATTCACAAGGAAGCTCAGCCTTGCCTGCACTTCTCTTATGATCTGCTCTCCGATTTTAATCTCTCTCTCAGAAGGCTTGTAGGCTTCGATGAATTTCAGGGCATCCGAGATGCTCATTTTAGTAAATTCATAGATGTTCTTTCCAGCTAAGGTGACGGACAGCACTTCAGGTTTCAGCCTTGCTCCATTGCATGTCGGACAGGGATTACTGCTCATGAACTGCTCGATTTCACCTTTGATGTAGTCTGAGCTGCTCTCCATGTATCTTCTCTTCAGGTTATTGATTTCACCTTCGTAGGCATAGTTGTATTCTCCACGAGAGTAGTTCTTGGTATAGAAAACCTTCAGCTTCACACCCCGGGTTCCGTAGAGAAGGATATTCAGAATGTCCTCCGGAAGATCCTTTATGGGTGTCTTGAGGTCAAATTTATATTTCTTGGACAGCGCCTGGAGAATGCCATAGGTCCAGGAATCTTCCTTCAGTCTTCCGTCTCCCCAGGATGCAAATGCACCATCAAGAACACTCTTGTTTCTGTCCGGAATGACCAGGTCCTCATCGATTTCCAGAAGTGTACCCAGCCCGTCACAATGCTCGCATTTTCCGTATGGCGCATTGAAGGAGAAGAGTCTTGGTTCAAGCTCCTCGATACCGATATTATGTTCAGGACAGGCAAACTTTTCGGAGAAGATCATATCTTCACCATCAATTATGCTGACCACTACAGTTCCCTCGCCAAGCTTGAGGGCCTGCTCCAGAGATTCCGACAACCTTCCTTTAATATCTTCACGGATGACCAGTCTGTCGATAACCGCTTCGACATCATGCTTCAGAGTCTTCTTCAGATTCACTTCTTCCTCGGAAATGTCCACAATTGTCCCGTCGATTCTTGCTCTTACATATCCGGCTTTCTTGATGGTCTCAAAAACCTTCTCATGTTCGCCTTTCTTTCCACGGATCATCGGGGCCAGGATCTGCACCCTGGTTTTCTCGGGCAGTTCCAGAATCTTGTCCACCATCTGGTCTACGCTCTGGGAGGAGATTTCTTTTCCGCATATGGGGCAGTGGGGCACACCGACTCTTGCATAAAGAAGCCTCAGATAATCATAGATTTCTGTGACGGTACCTACAGTAGATCTCGGATTTTTGGATGTGGTTTTCTGATCGATGGCTATGGAAGGACTCAATCCTTCTATGGATTCCACATCCGGCTTGTCCATCTGTCCAAGAAACTGTCTTGCATAGGAAGAAAGAGACTCAACATACCTTCTCTGCCCCTCAGCATAAAGGGTGTCAAAAGCGAGAGAGGACTTCCCTGATCCTGATAACCCTGTGAGTACCACGAATTTGTCTCGCGGAATCTCCAGACTGATATTCTTCAAATTATTGACTTTTGCACCTTTGATCACTATATTCTTCATTTTCTCTCCTGTCTTCTGATCCTTTTTTAACCCTTACTGTTTCTGATGAGTTCTTTCTTCAATTTGGCGATTTCATCACGGATAAACGCAGCTTTTTCAAACTCCAGTTCCTTGGATGCTTTATACATATCCATCTCCAGTTTTTTGATGGTCTTTTCAAGATTGTCTTTATTGTATTTTACAGCATCCTCCAAGGATTCAAACTCCGTGATCTCATCTGCAATCTGAGTGATTTCAAGCACACTCCGGATGTCTTTCATTATGGTTGTAGGCGTAATATCATGCTGGGTATTGTACTCTTTCTGCACCTTTCTTCTTCGCTCAGTTTCTGCCATGGCTTTTTCCATGGATTTCGTTATTCTGTCCGCATAAAGTATGACTTTGCTTTCACTGTTACGTGCGGCACGTCCTATGGTCTGTATGAGCGATGTTTCAGATCTCAGGAATCCTTCCTTATCCGCATCAAGTATGGCAACCAGTGCAACTTCGGGAATATCCAGACCTTCTCTTAAAAGATTGATTCCTACAAGAACATCGACTTCACCGAGTCTCAAGTCTCTTATGATTCTCATTCTTTCCATGGTGTCGATATCTGAATGCATATAGGTCACTTTCACCCTCAGCTCTTTAAAGTACTTGGTGAGGTCTTCTGCCATCCGCTTGGTCAGGGTCGTGATGAGTACCCTGAATCCCTTTTCCACTGTTTTATTGATTTCACCGTATAAGTCATCAATCTGCCCGGTCACCGGTTTTATGATGACCTCCGGATCCAGAAGACCAGTCGGTCTTATGATCTGCTCTGCCGTTACTGCAGAATGTTCCTTTTCATAAACAGATGGTGTAGCGGAGACAAACAGAACCTGTTTTACTTTCTCCTCAAATTCCTGAAACTTGAGCGGTCTGTTATCAAATGCCGAGGGCAGCCTGAATCCGTATTCCACAAGATTTTCCTTACGGGAACGGTCTCCTGCATACATGGCTCTCAGCTGTGGTAGGGTCACATGACTTTCATCGATGAACATGAGAAAATCATCAGGAAAATAATCGATGAGCGTCTTCGGAGGCGTATTAGGCGGTCTTCCGTCAAGAATCCTAGAATAGTTCTCTATTCCGGAGCAGTAACCCATCTCCAGCATCATCTCGATATCAAAATTTGTTCTCTGTCTCAGTCTCTGCGCTTCCAGAAGCTTGTCCTGGCTGTTCAGCTCTTTTATGCGGTCTTCAAGCTCTTCTTCAATGACCTTGATTGCCCTCTGGAGATTGTCATAGGATGTGGCAAAGTGAGAGGCAGGAAAGAATATGGTATGCGAAAGTTCATGGAGGATTTCCCCTGTCAGGACATCAAATTCCCTGATGCGGTCAATTTCGTCTCCGAAGAACTCCACACGAACCCCTTTAGCCGTTTCATTGGCCGGAATGACATCGATGATGTCTCCACGGACTCTGAAGGTACCTCTTGAAAAATCGATGTCATTGCGCTCGTACTGGATCTCCACCAGTCTTCTGATGACCTCATCCCTGTCCTTCTGCATACCGGGTCTCAAAGAGATGGACAGGTTCCTGTACTCATCAGGATTACCCAGTCCATAGATACACGAAACAGAAGCCACGATGATGACATCACGGCGTTCAAATAAAGCTGCGGTAGCAGAGTGCCTCAGCTTGTCGATTTCATCATTTATGGATGAATCCTTCTCTATATAGGTATCTGTCTGCGCAACATACGCTTCAGGCTGATAGTAGTCATAATAGGAAACAAAGTACTCTACAGCACTATCAGGGAAGAACTCTCTAAACTCCGAGCACAGCTGTGCAGCCAGAGTTTTATTGTGTGCAAGGACCAAGGTCGGTCTCTGGGTTCTTTCGATGATGTTTGCCATGGTAAAGGTCTTACCCGATCCGGTGACACCAAGAAGCGTCTGTCCAGAGTTGCCGCTGTTTATGGAATCCACCAGTTTATTGATGGCATCAGGCTGATCTCCTGTAGGTTTGAACCTGGATTCGATCTTGAAGGTTCCTTCCATTTCGCTCACCTCTTCTTTTTCGTTACCTGTCTATTATAACCCTTAACCCCTAATAAGTACATATGTTCATTTATTGTTAATACACCTTTAATTTCTACGGTTTCTCCTTGGAAGGCAGAACGATTTCACCTGCTGGAGGTACAATAATGATCCCTGTGCTCGTTCCCGGCATGATTCTGAATGCTATATCCTTCTCCTCATCATTTTCATCCCGTACAGTGAGGTTTATTCCTCTCTCATAATGCAGCGTACCCATAAAGGACAGAAGTGATCTGTAAGAAGGTTTTTCTCTGCCGTCAAAAGACAGTATGCGGTTACCCGAACGAAGTCCTGACTGAAATGCAGGGGTATTCTCCCTCACTTCAAGAACAACGATACTTTCCTCATCCGATACATAGTAAGGTGGACGCCTTGATTCAAGATAGGCGAAAACCATTCTTTCCGAAAAGAGAAGAACGGGAACCAGAGGAATCAGAAGGTAGATGAAAGTGATATTAAAGCTCACTACATAAGAAATCAGAAGAATCAGTGTCCCTATGAAGATTCTGATGCTGCTCAGCGCTTTGATGGCCTGTTTTTTGCTGAACGTCATTACCGTCTCATTGACCGCAAACAGCTGAATCAGACTGAGGTAGAATACCGATGTCCCAAGTATGCTTCCGGTCATGGCATAAAAACCTGCTGCAGAGGGAACAAGGTAGGTCTTTTTGATTCGGAAGCCCCCTCGTATGACACTCTGACTGGAAAAGAGTACAGGCACAAAACCCCTTTTTCTGTCCATGAGCATCAAAAGCCCATGAACAGTATGGGATAGTCCGATAAACAGATAGAGATTGATCAGATCAAGGGTAGGGATGATTTCTCTGTCCAAAAGAAACGCCAAGAGAAATATCGCCAGAACATTGATTCCGACATTGACATACTTTGAAAATCGGGTCACTGAAAATACGGTCAGCATAAAGATAAGCTGCACTTCCATATAGGAAACAAATGCAATATCCAGCAGACCGGCCAGTAAACTGATGATCAGTCCTCCTGCAAGACCATAAATCAGCTGATAAAAAGTCAAAACTAGGGGAGAGTCTTCACTTTCCCCTAGTACTATTCTTCTTAGTCCTGCTTCTCGTATATTCTGAAAGTAGAACACGAGTACAAGAATGATCAGGATTAATATCTGCGGAGAATAAAACATACTGAAATATCCGTTAAGGATTTCCACAAACATACTTCATCCTCTTTCTTTTACTGTATCTGGTCTCTGAGAACCTCTACAGCTTTCTGTAACTGTGTATCATTTTCTATGGTCAGCGGCGCTTCTGTGCCTTCGGGAATCAGAACTTCCACATCAGGAACGATCCCTTCGCCGTGAATATTGATTCCATTTGGTGAGTAGTAGGAGGAAACGGTCACTTTGACCCCTTCATTGTCACCCACTTCAAATACCATCTGCACAATACCCTTACCGAAGGATTTCTGACCCACAAGTGTTGCGGCATCGTAGTCCTTCAGTGCTCCTGAGACCACTTCCGAAGCTGAAGCGCTTCCTTCGTCGATGAGCACCACAAGAGGCTCACCGATGAAATCTCCACCCTTGGAACGGTATTCCTTTTTCTGGTCATACTTGTCCAGGGTATAGAGAATGGTCTTGTCCTTTTCTACAAATAGGGAGGCTACATCCACTGCTTCATCCAGGAATCCGCCCGGATTCCCTCTCAAATCGAGGATATATCCTTTCGCACCCTGACTTTTCAGATCTTCCATAGCTTCTCTGACCTGTTTTGCTGTATCATTGCTGAACTGAAGCATGGTCACATGAGCGATGTCGCCTTCCAGCATTTCAGATTCCACATTCACCATGGTGATGCTTGCTCTGACGATGGTCACATCCTCTTCGATACCGTCTCTCATGATGGTAATGGTGACAGGTTGTCCTTCTTCACCTTTGATCACTGAAACTGCTTTATCCAGCTCTGTTCCCTTATATTCCACACCCTCGACTTTTGTAATGAAGTCTCCGGATCGAAGGCCCGCCTTGAATGCAGGTGACCCTTCAAATGGTGTTATGACAACGATTCGATCTTCTTTTATCCCGACGATGACACCTATACCGACGTAATTTCCCTGTCCATCGTCATTGAAGTCCTTATATTCTTCTTCATTGAAGAATACTGTGTAAGGATCGCCGACAGAATTGACCATTCCTTTGATTGCTCCTTCAACTAGAGCATCCTGATCGATATCCTGATAATATTGACTGTTAATAACATCTCTGACTTCATAGAGTTTGTCAAATGAAGAATCTGCATTTGCAGGAGACCCCGGATCAATGACCTTGTCACTGTTTATGGATCCGTAAATGGATCCTCCGAAAAATGAGCCTGCCCCTACAATGAGAATCAGAATGAACGTTATCAGTTTGCTGGTCCCTTTTCTATCTCTGTCATCATTCACTGTCATCACCCTCCAAGAATATTATACATCCAAGAATCTCTTCAGTGCAATGAAACTTCCAAGTGCGCCTATGGCTAGTCCTGCAATACCGAACTGCCAGGAGAAATTCTGGAGAATATACTGTGGTGTAACAAGCTCAGCATAAAACATGCTCTTGGTCACATCGGCATATACCAGACGGTAAGCGAAGTATACAACGCCAAAGGCCATAATTCCGCCGATGACACCCATAATCATACCTTCTATGATGAAAGGCCATCTGATGAACCAGTCTGTCGCTCCCACGAACTTCATGATTCCGATTTCTCTTCTTCTGGAGTATACTGTCAGCTTGATGGTATTGGAAATGAGGAAGAGCGATACGAGTACAAGAATCACGAATATGACGACACCCATTGTTCTGATGAGTTTAGCCAGTCCTACGATTCTCTCGACAGTTTCTCTTTCATTACCGATATCTTCCACACCTCTGACTCCAGTCAGAGCTTCTTCAACCCTTAACGCGGCCTCTGGTTCATCAAGACTGATGACAAAGGAGTTTGGAAGCGGGTTTCTCTCTTCTGAGAAACCTGTAAGAATGGAATTGTCTTCGCCAAGACGCTCTTTGAACTGCTCAAAGGCTTCTTCTTTGGTTTCATAAACAACTTCCTTCACGCCTTCCACAGAATTGATGACGGCTTCAACATTGCTCTGTTCCTGAGTTGTGATTTCATCATTAAGATAAGCTTTGATTTCAACTTTTTCTTCTACGGATTCCACACCCATGTTGATGGTCTGTGCAACAAGAAGGAATACACCAAATATAAACAGTGTTGCCGATACAGTGATGATACTTGCCAGTGTTATGGTTCTATTTCTCTTGAGGCTCTTGAGGGCATCAAGGAAAAACATCTTAATTTTCTGCATTGAATTCATACCTGCCCTTCTTCTCGTCTCTGACAATCTTGCCCTTCTCCAGAGCAATTACTCTTCTTTTGCTGGAATCCACAATATCTTTGGCATGAGTAGCCATCAGAATGGTTGTTCCGGCCTTGTTGATATCCATAAGAAGTCTCATGATATCTTTGGCAGTCTCTGGATCAAGATTACCTGTAGGCTCATCTGCAATAAGAAGTGTCGGATTGTTCGCAATGGCTCTTGCAAGAGAAACTCTCTGCTGTTCTCCACCGGACAGTTCATTCGGGAAACTTCTGGAACGGTCAGAAAGACCAACCAGAGCAAGGACCATAGGCACTCTTCTTCTGATTTCCTTCGGTGTGGCATCTATGACTCGCATGGCAAAAGCGACATTCTCATAAACGTTAAGTGTCGGTATCAGTCTGTAATCCTGAAAGACCATTCCGATTTTTCTTCGATAATAAGGAACATCTTTTCGGCTTACGCCTTTGAGATTCTTGTTTCCCACGGTGACTTCGCCCTTGGTCGGTTCCACTTCCTTAAGAAGCATTTTAACAAATGTGGATTTTCCTGCTCCACTTGCACCAACCAGAAATACAAACTCGCCTGAATCTATTTTAACGTTGATATCTTCCAGAGCGACAACGTTGTTGTCGTATTTTTTTGTGACATTTTTAAACTCTATCATTTTACATCTCCCAATGTTCATATTCCTGTGACATTCTCATTCCATGAAAATTTCACGTTATTCCTTAAGTGTCTGGCACCTGTGCATTTTCAACTGTAAATTATTATCCTCACGAGTACTCATTATGGCACAAGCATGTAAAGATTTTATGAAGAAAGTGATTATTGACATATCACCTGGATGTCAATCAGAGTTTGATGTCCGTGAAGCCTTCTCCTAGAACCTCATGGACTTCGTTCACTGAAATAAATGCTCTCGGATCGATTTCTTTGATATAACTTCGCAATCTTATGTAATCCCTTCTACTTAATATAACATATAGAATGTCAATATCTTCTGAAGTATATCCTCCGTATCCGCTGAGCACTGTACAGGATTTGTCCAGCTCCTCGATGATGAACTTAATGATCTCTGCTTCTTTTTTACTGATGATCATGAGTTCTTTAGAGGTATTGAATCCGTCAATAAGTCGGTCGATCAGTGTGCCATTGACGATAATACAGAGCAACGCATAAAGCCCTGCTGTGATGCCGAAGGTAAGAACACCTGTAAGTCCGATGATGAAATCAACCATGAGAAGAGACTTGCCGATATCCACGTGGAAATACCTGTTGAGGATCTTTGCAAGGATATCCGTTCCGCCGGTGGATGCACCATAATTGAAAACCATAGCCATACCGATGCCGATGACAAAGGTGCCCACAGCCGCGTTGATGAAAAGATCTTCAGACAAGACAGTGGGTGGAAAAAGAAGTTCCATGAGCCACATGATGGCTGAAAGACCGAAGGAAGCATAAAGAGTCTTGGCGCCGAAGCCTCCCCCGAGTGTCACAAAAGCGACAGCAAAGAGAATGAGATTCAGAATCAGAATGATGATGCCCACTGGAACCTGAACGAGAAAACTGTTGATGATGATTGCAAGACCTGAAACACCGCCTGCTGCGATATTATTCGGTATATGAAAGTACTGAAGACCAAAAGCCACTAAGAATATTCCTATGGTGATCATAACAAAATCTTTCAATGTAAACTGTCTGCTTATTTCTTTCATGGCTTTCCTCCTGATGTTCTAATTTGCGCTGACGATTCTTTTTGGCATGCTGAAACCCTGTCCGAGCACTTCAGTGGTGCTGCTTACAGTGACGAAGGAATCAGGATGTTCTTCTCTTAGAAAAGTTTTAAGGGTGACGAATTCCTTGGTGGAGAGCACGGTATAGATGACGTGGTTTTCCGCTCCGGAAAATCCGCCTTCACCCGTGAATATGGTTGCTCCACGCTGGATATGATTTACGATGAATGATTTCACCTCGTCCTTGTCACTGGTGATGATGAATACCTGCTTCTTCTCGTTGAATCCGCCGACCACTCTGTCGATGACGATCCCGTTAAGGAAAGTGGCAAGGCCGGCATAAAGGCCTCTCTCGAGACCGAAGAAAAACGCCACCAGAACCACGACCATAAGATCGATGATGGTCATGGACAGCCCCATGGAGAGATTCATATATCTGTTCAGAATTTTTGCCAGAATATCTGTGCCCCCTGTAGATGCGTCCTGATTGAACACGATTCCCAGTCCGGTTCCTAACAGAAGGATACCCAGAATAGAGGAGAGCATAAGATCATCAGTGATGGCTTCGGGTCTGATCACATTCTCGATGACCCACATGATGATGGAAAGTGAAAAACTGGCATAAAGCGTCTTGAATCCGAATCCGCCGCCCAGAAGTCTGAAGGCGAGAAGGAACAGCAGAATATTGAGGCCGATGACATAGGTTGAGACCGATATTCCCGGTGTCAGGGAATTCATGACAAGTCCGATACCCGAAACACCACCTGGTGCGATCTGATTTGGCACAAAAAATAATTGGATAGCAAGAGCCACCAATGCTGAGCCAAAAGTGATAAGTATATATTCCTTATATTTTTTCATGTTTACTCCTAAACTCAAGTTTTCCTGTGAACCTCTTTTCCATTTCTTACATAGATACGAGGCACTCTTTTAGAAACAGCACATACCACCTCATAAGGTATTGTTCCTGCAATCTTTGCGATATCATCGGCGGTAAAGGATACATTGCCTTCTTCGCCCATAATGATGACCGTATCCATGACTTTGACATCCGGCACTTCCGATACATCGACCATAATATGATCCATACAGACAGATCCCACCTGCGGACAGAGAATCCCGCCTACGATAACCTGAGCTTTTCCGGATAGAGACCTGAAATAACCGTCAGCATATCCGATGGGTATCGTAGCGATTTTTGTTTTCTCACGTGTAGTGATATATCTGTGTCCGTAGCTGATTCCCGTTCCTTCCGGTACGGTTTTCAGCTGTATGATCTTGCCTTTGATGCTCATGACAGGCTTTAAGGACAGATTCTCCTTCTTCACTTCATCGGAAGGCTGATATCCGTACATGATGATTCCCGGTCTGACACTTTCAAGATAGGTTTCTGCCATATCCACAATGGCAGCACTGTTTGCAACATGTTCATGATAAAAGTTCACACCCGCTTCCTTCAGTCTTCCCATGGCATAATGATACCGGTTAAGCTGAAGGTTTGTGAGCGTCTTGTCTCTGTAATCCGACGACGCAAAATGGGTGTAGATGCTGTCCATCTCGATGTGAGGCAGTCTGCTGATCTTTATGATTTCACGGATCCCTTCTTCGTTGGGCTGAAAACCTACACGGCTTATACCTGTATCTAGCGAAATCAGAATCTTTCCTTTCTTTCCCAGTCTGCCTGCAGCTTCACTCAGCTTTTCTGCATCGTCAAAAGAAAGACAGTTAAGTACGATATCCTCATTTATAGCGTCAATATAAAACTCAGGCGGAGTATAGCTGAGCACAAGAACCGGTTTTGTTATTCCACTCTCTCGAAGCTGGAGAGCTTCAGTGATGATGGCCACACCGAATCCTTCTGCCCCTGCCTCAATCATTGTTTCAGCCACCTCTGCTGCACCATGTCCATAGGCATCTGCTTTCACAATGGCGATGATTCGGCTCTTCCCGACAAGTTTCTTGATGTTTCTGATGTTATAGATCAGATTATCCAGACTGATCTCAGCCCATAAAGGCCTCATCTTATCCTTCATGATCATATGTGGAGTTCCCCTTTCTCCCGATTAACGGATGTTTTGAAAATTAATACATCTTCTATCTTAACATAATCCGATATCCGAATTCATTAAATATCGCATATTTTGAGCAATATGGCATCCGGGTAATTCCTCTTTTTTCTCCTAAGCTTCCAGAACATCAGCCCTTGCTCTTCTCAAGAAGCTTCTTCATATAGAAGGGAATATTTTCGATGATTTCGGAAGCTTTTACACTGTACCGTTCAAGAGCCAGCTGATCACCGATACATCCATGGATAAATGTGCCCAGAATGGCCGCCTCATAAGAACTGAGGCCCTGACCTGAAAGCGAGGCGATGATCCCCGTGAGTACATCTCCCATTCCCCCCTGAGCCATGGCAGAAGATCCTGTGGAGTTGATGTTTACGGTCCTGCCGTCTGTGACTACTGTACGATACCCTTTGAGCACCACAATCACATCATGCTCTTGCGCAAATCTCTTGGCTGTCCCCATGCGGTCATCTTCAATCTCTTTCACTGATTTCCCCGTAAGCCTTGCCATCTCTCCGGGGTGGGGCGTAAGCACCACATTGAAGCAGAGCGGCTTCAGTATCTCAGTTCTGCCCTCAAGGGCATTCAGGCCATCTGCATCAATGACAAGAGTGGAATCTGATTTACCTTCTTCCTGAAGGGTTTTTATGACCCTCAGGAGAAGCTGAAAGGTTTCTTCTGAATTTCCGAGTCCAGGTCCGAACGCCACGATATCGGCTTTTCCGACTCCTTCTTCAAGGTTCTCTTCGTCAAGGCTCATGATCTCCGTCAGCCTTGGAACAAGGATCTGCATGGTTTCATCATAAGAGCAGAGCGTGACAAGACCTGAACCTGTGGCAAGTGCAGCTTCAGAACTCAGCATGGCAGCTCCGGTAAATCCCCGTGAACCTGCTACAACGAGAACACGCCCGTAGTGATTCTTGTGCCCTGTGAGTTCTCTCTCCGGAATCAGCTTTTCCGCTTCATGATGATCCGTGAAATATACAGGTTTTATCTCTTCCTGCAGAAGCGTTTCTGGAATACCGATGGGTTCAACAGCGAGCTTCCCCACATAGGGCAGAGCGCTGTAGGAAATCAGTCCTTTCTTGATGGTTTCAAAAGTCACCGTTCTATGTGCGATAACCGCAACCGGCATGGGCATGCCTGTGTCTGCGGATAGACCTGAGGGTATATCGACGGAAATGATCTTCGGTGCGAAGTCGTTCATGCTGTCGATTACTGCAGCGTATAAGGGTGAGACATCACCTTTGATGCCCGTTCCTAAGAGTGCATCAACAACCACATCCGCATCTTTTAACGCCTCGATGAATGACCACAACTGATCTTCATCTGAAATGATTTCAAGCGATATCCCGCTTTTCATGACGATCTCATAAAAAACTCCGGCATCGCCCTCCGGCTTCTTATTTTCGGAAGCTAGAAAAACATCCACTTCCTTGCCGAGGTTTTTCAGTTTCAAAGACAGAGCCAATCCGTCTCCACCGTTGTTTCCTGTACCGCAGACTATGACAAAATAATCCTTCTCAAGATCCAGATGTCTTTTCACTGCCAGTGCAGCATTATCCATGAGGAGTATCCCCGGGATACTGTATTCCGTCATGGCACGCTGATCTATCCTTCTCGTGGTTTCCACATCCGTTACATACATGATTATTCCTCCTCGATGATCACCATGGCTGTCGCCCTTTCCCTGTCGTGTGAAATTGTAACATGCACTACAATGACGCTCTCTTTATGGAAAATTCTTTCGAGGTGAGGTTTAAGGCGCTCCATATTAAAATATGGCTTTCCGGAAGAATCCTTTAGAATCTCCATTTCCTTGAACTCTATACCACGAATTCCAGTACCCAGAGCTTTGGATAAAGCTTCTTTAGCGGAAAAAAAACCTGCCATACGTGCATGGTTTTCTCCGAAGCATTCAATTTCTCCGGATGTGAATACACGACTTTTTCTTCGTTCTGTTGAAAATACATTCTTTACCCGTTCAATTTCGATAATATCTATTCCTGTCCCTAAAATCATGTTCTCACCTCCATCTTTAACCCTCATTATACTATGAAGAATATATGATGATAAGAGATGAAAAATAACTTAGCCTCATGTTATCAGAAAGTTTATGTTTTACAGATGAATCGGCAAGTGTAAAAAATGAGCACTGACCCTATAAAGGAATCAGTGCTCAATATATCTGTCAGTTATTCAGGAAGAATGAATTCACGATCTCCCGCTGTCTTTAAAAGTCTCTTCCACTCTCTTTTTAAGGGTTTCGAATTTTTTCTCGGGTACGGATTTTGAATCCTCCGGACTTCTATTACCCGAATCCTCATCTTCTTTCTCTTTTTCTTTCTCTTCCCTTCCTGTACCGTTTTTCCTCTTCCTCTTTTTCATATAAGGATCTTCTATCTCTCTTCTTTCAATAAGATAAGCATTTAAGGAAGCGCCCAGCATCATAATGATGGACGTAAGAGAAAGCCAGAGGAGAAGACCGATGACTGCTCCTAGAGTACCGTAGAACCGGGAATAATTCGCGAAATTGTTGATATAGAACTGGAACAGGATGGTAAATGCGATCCAGACCAGTGTAGAAAAAATCGCACCGGGGAAAGCATATTTAAACTTCACATTCCTGTAGGGGATGAACATATACGCCAGTGACAGTACCCCAAAAAGAAGACCTACGGGAATCACAATTCTCAGAATTTCAACAATACCTTCCGTTGGAATGAACGGAAAGTTGGATGAAACAAAATCAAGAATCTGCCTGCCGAATACGATCCCCAGAAGTGCAAGAAGAATCGTAACTGCAAGCTGCAGTACCCATAATATCGAAATGATATACCGATAGATAAAACTTCTTGTATCTTTAAATCCCATGGACTGATTCATGCCCTTCATAAAGGCTCTGAAGCCACCGGAGGCCGCATAGACCGCACCAAGCACAGAAAGCGAGAGCAGTCCTCCTCTCTGATTTTCCACAAGATCCACAACCGGTCCACTGACAAGTCCGTAAATTTCTTCAGGGAGACTTGTACGAAGAAGATTCAGCACATAGCTTCGGTCAAGGCCCAGATAGGCAATCAGTGTCAGGACGAAGATGAGGAACGGAAAAATGGATAGCAGCAGACCATAAGTCAGCTGATAGGCATAGGCTATGCTGTCCTCTTCATTCACCTTATCCAGAAACCCTTTCAGGAATTCAATCGATTTTTTCATAATCACCCAGTCTATCCCGGGCACTTCACCTCACCTCATCAGTTCTTATTCCAATTATACATGAACTGCCGGACGTTACCCAGACACCTCAAGGTGAACAATCGGAAAACATCTGATGAACCGTAAAAAGGCGGCCTTACCACCGTAGTGATAAGACCGCCTGTAATCGGGTTATGCGATGATTTCTTCTTCTCTTGTGATGGAAGCCGAATCTATGGATTCAAGCTCCTTCTCTCCTGCGAAGAACAGATTTTTTGACAGGATTGTGGTCATGAGCTCTTCCACTTCCACTTCTGTGATGTCGGTTCTTACCTTAGGTAGTCTCAGATTGAAGTTTTTGCCTTCCTTGTTCAGAAAAGTCATTGTCAGTGTATTCATACTCTCCTACCTCCTATAGTGCTGAAATTGTGCTGACGTCCTGGATACCGATATCTTCACAGCTCTGTTCGCTTAAGGCTACAATTTTCATTGCCACCTCATGAAGATCCTCCGGAAGAGCATCCACCTTCAGGTTTCTCACTCTTCTTGCCTCGCTCACAGGTTTCCCCTGTTCGTTGATCCTCTCAAATGTGAGAATCAGGTCCTTTGATAGCTGTTTTACTGTTACTGCCATGATTATCAACCCCTTTCATAACTGAATTATGCGGATTGCTGAGGATTGGCAAATATTGCTCATAAAAATTCAACAATTCTTCAAATAAAAGATGCTATACTGTTATCAGAATAGTTAATCAAGGAGGAGTAAAATGGTTATCCTGAAAAACACCTATCTCAGTATCGAAATCAGAGAAGCCGGAGCTGAACTGTTCAGCATAAAAGATATGGATGGCACAGAATTTCTGATGAACGACAAAAGGTACTGGAATTATACTGCCCCTCATCTGTTTCCTGTTGTCGGTGCACTCTATAACGGAGAGCTTCGCCATAAGGAAACCCCATATCCTGTTAAAAGACACGGATTCGCCCGCAATATGGACTTCAATCTTCTGGAAAGTTCGGAGAGTCATGCCGTATATGAACTGAAAAGCTCGGAAGAGACTCTCTCGATGTATCCCTTCCCGTTCAGTTTCAGAGTCATCTATAAGCTGGATGGAAAGTCTGTCTCCATCAGTTATGAGGTCAGAAATACAGGCGAAGAGAAAATGGCATATTCTGTAGGCGCCCATCCGGCGTTTCTGGCACCCAGAAGCACTGCTGATTCCTTTACCGACTATTATCTGGAATTTGAGCTGTTTGAAGATCTGTCTTCCATCGCAATCAATCCGAAATCTGGCCTCCTTCAGCGAAACAGGATTCCCATGGGCAACAATGTCAAGGTCATAAACCTCACAAAAGATCTCTTTAAAGAAGACGCTCTGATTTTCCATAACCTGAAATCAGAATACATCTCCCTGAAAAACCGTAAAGACAATAAGGAAGTCCGCTTCCATATGAGCGAGTTCCCTTTCCTTGGCATCTGGACAAGCCTTGGAGATGCACCGTTTATCTGTCTTGAACCCTGGGCCGGACATGCAGATTATGACGACTTTTATGGTGAATTTCTGGAGAAGGAAGACAATGTGCTCCTTGAACCAGGTGAAACCAGAACCCATACCTATATCATGGATATCCGATTCTAGCAAAAAAAAAATTACAGCAGCCAAGGAGATTTATTTTCCTGGCTGCTGTTTTTTCGTTTATGGAAAGAGTTCTCTTCCCTCTTTCTGAAGCTTAGCGATCTTACCTGAATACCAGAGATACCTTTCAAAGTATGCCTGATACATGTCGCTGTTATTCTCCTCATAAGTTACGGGTGTCTGCTGCCTGTTCCCGTCTGTTAAAGGAGCAAGGGTCTCATCAAGGAGAACCGCCCCAAGACAGCTGCTGTCTTCTGAATCCTGAGTGTAGATATCCATCGCGAAAATTTCTGCAAGAAGCCTCTTCCAGCTTTCGCTTTTCAGAAACCCGCCTGAGGCGGTAAGTTTCAATGTTGCACCACCTATGGTTTCCAGCCTCATCAGAACTTCCTTCAGATTGAAGAGGATTCCTTCGACTGCCGCACGGACAAAATGTGCCTTTTCATGAAAGGCGTTCATACCGAAAAAGGATGCCGTGAGGCTTCCGTCCCAGTAGGGCGCACGCTCTCCATGAAGATAGGGAATAAACAGAAGTCCGTCACTGCCCCTTCGAATTTTTGTGATGTTCATGGAAAGATCCTCAAAAACCTTACCCTTTCCTTCGTAGAAGATTCCATCAAACCAGCTGAGGACATTTCCTCCGTTATTCACGGCTCCGCCGATAACGAAGCAGTCTTTTTTCAGGTAGTAACAGAACGTCCTTCCTTCTGCATCAAGCCTCGGTTCTTTCACCGTCATTCTCACTGCGCCGCTTGTTCCGATGGTGAGCGTGGTCTCGCCTTCCTTCATCGCACCGCTGCCAAGATTGGCAAGGCATCCGTCTGATGCGCCGATCATAATTTTCACATCATCGGATAGACCCGTCTCATGGAGAAAACTCGGGTTATTCATCCGAAGACAGCTTATCACATCCTTTGGCTGAGACAGCAGTTCTTCACTGATGCCAAGATATTCTAAAGCACTTTTATCCCATTTCAGTTCATGAATGTTGAACATACCTGTTGCAGATGCAATGGAATAATCCACTATATACTGACCGGTAAGACGCTGAATGATGAACTCCTTGATACCGATTGCCTTATGAGTCTTCCTCAAAAGCTCTGTATGGTTGCTGAACCACTTCAGCTTGAAAAACGGACTCATGGAATGAATAGGCGTCCCGGTATTCCGGTAGTGTTTCATGAAGTCTTCCTTCAATTTGAAATTCTCCACTTCCTTCACCGACCGGTTATCCGACCAGATGACCGATCGTGTAAGGGGATTACCTTCCCTGTCCACAAGAATCAAAGCATGCATGGCGCCTGAAAAAGAAATAAGACTCACATCATTTTTCCACTCTCCGCTGCCTGCAAGAACCTCCTTTACCGCCTGTGTAAAGGCATGATAAATCTCCATGGGTTCCTGCTCGGAAAAGCCAGGCTGATCATGATAGGTTCTGTAACCCACATTAGCCGATGCGATTTTTTCAAGATTCTCTCCATAAAGAACTGCCTTTGTACTGGTGGTTCCGATATCCACTCCGATTCTATAACTCATCTTTCATCCCTTTTCTTCTCATTTCATGGCCTCCGAACTCGTTGCGGAGTGAGGCGATGACCTTTTCACCATATTTTTCCTGATCCTCCGAAGCGTACCTGACCATCACCGACTGGGCGATGACAGGAACGGCCACCTTAAGCTTCAGCGCTTCTTCCAGCGTCCACTGTCCTTCTCCCGATGAATGGATGACGCCCTCAATATCCAGCAGATCCTGATCTTTTGAGAGGAGAGACTCTGTGAGCTCCATAAGCCAGCTCCTGATGACGGAACCGTTATTGAATACTCCTGCAACCTTCTCCAGATCATAGTCATACTGACTCTTGTGGAGTAGGCTGAATCCTTCTCCGATGGCCTGCATCATCCCATATTCAATTCCATTATGAACCATTTTCAGAAAATGTCCACTTCCGCTCTCCCCGGTATAAAGGTATCCGTTCTCCACATTAATGGCTTTGAAAATGGGTTCGACGTACCGGAAAGCTTCTCTGTCTCCGCCGATCATCATGCAGGAACCGTTTCTTGCGCCCTCTACGCCGCCTGAGGTGCCTACATCGAAGAAGTATACCCCTTTCTCCTCTGCTTTCAGAAATCGCCTTAGAGAATCTCTGTAGTGTGCATTGCCGCCGTCTATGATGATGTCTCCTTCAGAAAGCTTCTTAAGCACGCTTTCAAACACCATTTCCGTTATTGTCCCTGCGGGGAGCATGAGCCAGATCACTTTTCTGCCGTTCATGGCATCAGCTAAGCTGTCCTGATCGGTATAGAACTGTGCACCGTATTTTTCAGCCTCTGCCTGAAGAGCTTTATTTCTGTCGCTGGCATATACCTTAAACCCCTTATCTCTCATATTCCTGAGGAGCATCATGCCCATTTTCCCAAGTCCTACTAATCCGATATCCATTTTTATCCTTCTCCTTTAAAAAAGGCAGGAGATCCGGTCTCCTGCCTTGTGTATTTTTTTACTTGAGCTCCGGCCAGAAACCTCTGTTGGCTTCGATGAGATCATCAAGAAGCGCTTTGGCCACGCCGGCACTTGGAACGGTCTTTGACAGAGTCAGCGCCTGCCAGAGCTTCAGATAGCTCTTTTCAACGTAAGCCTCAACGACCATTTTTTCCACCATGACCTGCTGGAACATGAGTGTTCTTTCAAAGTCAGGAATCTTTCCTTGGGATAGGGGCTCCGGTCCATCCGAACCCACTATGCAGGGAACCTCCACCATGGCATCATCCGGGAAGTTAGCAATGGCACCGTTGTTTTCAACGATCATGAGCATACGTTCATGGGTGTTGAAGGCGATGGCCCTTGCAAGATCCACGATGAAGGAGGCATGGCTGTCTATATGGAAACCGCTGTCTTTAGCCGTTCCTCTTTCTGTGATTTTCCTGGCTGCATCAAATACGGTTTTCTCTCTTCCGTCCATGACTTCATTCGCTCTGGAATAACTGGAGTCGGAATGTTCCACTTCATAATCAGGGAACAGATAGTATTTCAGATAGGTATTGGGCAGATATCTCGGATTGACCGCCAGAAGATCCTTCGCTTTCTTATGGGTCGCCTGCCAGCTTTCGTCCATATGCTGGGTATCCACTTCCACCTGAGTAAGGTATCCGTTTTCTGCAACATAGCTCTTGATTTCGTCCAGGTACTCATGACCTTCCTTGTCCTTGACACTGGTCCACCATCCGAAATGATTGAGTCCGAAGTATCTCACTTCAAGATCCGCAGGTGTTTTGCCTACAATCTGGGACATTCTTCTTAAGGTGCCCACAGGCATATCGCAGATGTTCAGCACCTTGGCTTCTGGTCTCAGTACGCGGCATGCTTCAGCGACTATGGCTGCAGGATTTGAATAGTTCAGCATCCAGCACTCAGGAGAATATTTCTCCATGTAATCGATGATTTCAAGCATCCCCGAGATGCTTCTCATACCATAGGCGATTCCTCCTGGTCCGCAGGTCTCCTGACCCACAACACCGTATTTCAGGGGAATTTTCTCATCCTGCTCTCTCATGGCATATTTTCCTACGCGGATATGTGCCATGCAGAAATCGGTATCGGTAAACGCTTCTTCCGGATCGGTGGTATGGAGGAACTCGATTTCCGGAGCATTCTCCTTGAGGAGAATTTCCAGAGCATCCCCAAGGATACCCTGTCTTTCCCCATCATTATCATAGAGTTTCAGTTTACGGATCGGGAATCTGTCCAGGTTATCGAGCAGCATCATGACGATACCGGGTGTAAAAGTACTTCCCCCGCCTGCAATAACTACTGAAAATTTCTTCATATGTTTTTATTCATTCCTTTCATTGGTTCAGTCTGCGGATTCGGCGATTCCAAGATATGAATCTACGGATTTTCTCACACTGCCCACATTGAGCCCATAAACGACCTGCACATTGTCACCCTTGCGGATAACACCGCTGGCACCAGTTTCACTCTTCAGTCTGTCTTCATCGACCCTGTCTGCATCGCCAAGGACGAGTCTGAGTCGTGTATAACAGTTGTCCACAGATTTTATGTTCTCCGCTCCGCCTAACGCCGCGACAATAATATCTGCATGGTTATCATTCATCACACTTGCAACACCGGGAATTCCGGCAGTTTTCTTTTCATTGTACTCCGCTTTTGTATAAAGCTTGACCTCTCCGCCTTCATCCTCACGACCGATGGTCTTAAGGTTCCACAGTCCGATGAGGAATCTGAAGAGCAGATAGTAGATGAAGAAGAAGACTACACCCACAAGTATGTACATCGGCCATCCGGTCTTCTCAATACCCAGAGGGACATTGTAGAGCAGGAAGTCGATAAAACCGTTCGGTCCGATGGCACGCACATTGAACAGATTCAGCACGACCATACTGAGCCCGCTCAGTACCGAGTGGATGACAAACAGAATCGGAGAGACGAACATGAATGAGAACTCGATGGGCTCCGTGACACCTGCAACAAAAGATGTTACCGCCGCAGGGATAAGAATCGCCCTGGCTTTCGCCTTATTCTCGGGCTTCGCCATCTGATACATGGCTACACATGCACCAATGAGACCGAACATCTTTGAGATACCTCTGGCATCCCAGATGACACTCTGGGAGAGTACTCTGACCGAATTGTCGGCAATTTCGGCAAAGTAGATGTTTCTTGATCCTTCAAGAAGCACTCCTCCAACCTCCTGCACGCCTCCAAGGGAGGAATATAGGAACGGAGTGTAGACCAGATGATGAAGACCTGTCGGGATAAGCAGTCTCTCGAGCATTCCATAGAGGAACAGACCGAAGTTTCCGCTCTGATTGATCAGTGTACCCAGACTATTGATTCCG
This sequence comes from Proteiniclasticum sp., assembly GCF_032054185.1. NCBI lineage: Bacteria > Bacillati > Bacillota > Clostridia > Eubacteriales > Clostridiaceae > Proteiniclasticum > Proteiniclasticum sp. The sequence goes on along the minus strand of NZ_DAMBTF010000015.1, from coordinate 16,002 downwards.
TTCTGGAAGAAGGGCCATACATAACTGAATGCAATGGCAAGAAGTACAACCACAGGGATGAGCACGATGAAGACAAATCTTGCCCCTCCGTAAATCTGAAATGCGTTATTGAACTCCTTGTCGATGAACCTGTTATGGACAAGTGCTGTGACGATACCCAGAATGATTCCGAGGAATACACCCATATCGAGGATCTGCACACCCATGACCATGGTCTGTCCCGTTCCTCTTAGTGAGTCTCCAACAAAAAGAGTTTCCGTAAGCACCATAAACTTGTTCATGGCATTGATGAAGACCAGGAAACCGAGAAGCGCCGTAAAACCTGCTTCCGCTTTCTTCTTGTTGGCAAGACCTACTGCAATACCTACAGCAAAAATAAGTCCGAGATTAGTCAGTATCGAGACCAGTGAACCCGATAATATGGTTCCGAAACCTGTTGTGATGGGGTTGTTCAAGAACGGCACCGCTTCAAGGAGCTTGGCATTGGTAAACAGATTTCCTATGGCGATGAGGATACCCGCGATGGGCAGAATCAGTACAGGAATGAACATGGCTTTGGCAAAGCGCTGCATTCCATTCATCAGTTTTTCTTTCATCAGTTATGACCTCCTTCATTGATTGACTTCAGTTTATCGGATGACAAGCCGCGGGTAAAGGATTTCAGACCAAAATGAAACACGTCCCGCACAAACGGAACGTGTTTCGCATTTCATCTTAAACCTTCGCAGTAGTTTCTCATGAGATACTCAAAAAGCATGAGAATTTCCGAGAAAAAGAAATTCGGCGACATATTGCGGTCATCAAGCTTCTCTGCATCAGTCACCCTCAAGGTCACATCTGCAAGCTCCGCCGCGCGGTTATCCATCTCATTTGTAAAAGTCACGACAGGGATACCCCTTTCCTTGCAGTAGTTCATTTTCTCGATCACCTGCTGAGTTTCTCCTGACTTCGTCACAGTAAGCAGCATACCGATGGAGTCGATATTGCTTTCAAGAATTGCAATGGAATCAGTCCCTGTGGCAAAAATCACGCGCTGACCACACACAAGGAATTTTTTATAGAAATACTCGCCTATGATTGCGGAAAAACCCGTAGCATAGATGAACACATATTTCGACTTGGAGCTTTTCAGAAGCGCGATAAAGGATTTCATATCGCGTTCGTCATTGACCTTAAGAATCTCCTCCAGCGGATTGTATCCTGCAAGACTCTCATCGGTAATGGATTCCTTTTCGCTTTCCTGGACAAGAGGAAGCAGCTGATAATACATATCGATGAATCCTGAGTAACCGAGCTTCTTTGACAGTCTCATGATTGATGCAGGCGAGGTGAAGTTTTCTCGGGCAATCTGCCTGACCCCTTTTTCAAGTACGGTGTCCATATTGCTCAGTATATACTTTATGACATTCTCTTCGGTTTCGGTCAGTGATTTCCCCTGAACGATCTTGCTTAGATCATACATTACCCAGTCCCCCAATTTCTTCTGCTTCAGATCAGATGTCGCTTCTCATCCATTGTACTATGAGAAAGAATAGAAAATGGAGAAAAAATGTAACTTTTTTCATAAAAAAAATCCCCGTACTGCTACGGGGATCAAATACAGATTTCTACATACCGAAGTATGCTTTTACACGGTCAGCCATGGATTTCGCCAAAGCTTTCTGGAAAACAGGATCAACAATCTTAGACAGATCCTGTGCATTGGACATATATCCGATTTCAACCAGTATGGATCTCATTTCAGTCTGTCTCAGAACTGCAAGCGTATGACCTGAGATACTCTGATCTGTTCCATCACGTCTGTTCTTGAAGCCCATGGATACAAATGACTGCTTCACGTATGATGCGACATCGATGCTTTCCTTGATGGATGATTCAGAAATACTTGTTGTCTTGGCTGAAGGATAAATTACGAATGCACCTTGTGATGCCGGATCAGGACTGTAGTCATGGTGGATGCTGAAGAACAGATCCGCATAGGCCTGATTTCCGATCTTAGCACGATCCGCGAGTTCAACGAAAGTATCATTGTTTCTTGTCAGAATCGTATTGAATCCGGCAGCTTTAAGTGCTGCATCAAGAGCCAGCGCATATTCAAGAACGTATCTCTTTTCATATACATTTGACCCGTTGAGAACGCCTCTGGCACCACTGTCTTTACCGCCATGTCCGGCATCTATGATGATTGTAGGGATTTTCTCCACGTTGATCACTTTATTGTAGATGAGCGTTTCTCCACCGTTACCTGTGACTTCCACCTTGATGGTGTTCTGTCCTGGGAACAGATTGTTTCTCTTGATGAGATACTCATAACCGGTATTCATGTTTCCGTCATCGGTTCTTGCTTTACCGTAAACTGCTGATCCCAGCGCTCTTCCGTTCATGGATACACGAACGCTTCTGACACCAGTTGCAATCTTGGCAAAACCTGAGACAAGAATGTCTTCATTCTTGTAGTTCACCACATCCATCTTATCCAGAACACCCTGCGGTTCAAATGTAGGTCTTACATAAGTGAAAGTTGTGGAAGCTGAGACAGAGGATCCGTCTGCAAGTTTAGCAGTGGTCTTTACTGTGTTCTGACCGTTATTGAAACGGTCTTTCCCGACAACGAGTCTGAATCCGCTGTTTCCTGAGTTGGTATAGGTTGGATGAGCGGCTTTGAGATCATCACGTTTCACATTGATTTCCGCTGTGCCTACTGCGATACCGTTGATACTGACTTCCACACTGCTTACTGTACCATTTGTCAGAACATATCCTGAAACTGGAACATCAGCATACTGCAGTGTACCGGTGGGACCTTCGATTTTCATCACAGCGTCCGTAGCAGGTGTTTCGACAGGAGGTGGGGTTGGTGTATCGGCCACCTTTGTAAGGTAATCCACAGATACGAAACCTGTCTTACCACCATAAGTCACCTGAGCCCAGCTGCCTTCAAGTTTAAGCACAGTCAGTCTGGTTCCCTTAGGTATGGTCAGGAGGATGCCGAAGCCTGTCCCTGCACCACTTCTCAGGTTGAGATTATAGGTTGTCATTCTTACATCGGCAACTGGTGCTACCACAACGGGTGCATCATAAGGGCTCATATAGTTTGTGGAGGCATAGCCTGTTACGCCATTATGGGTAACCTTTGCCCACTTTCCGGTAAGTGATTCCACTTTAACAACCGTTCCTTTTGGCAGTACAGCCAGTACACTTGAAGTACCGTCTGGTGCAGATCTCATATTGAGATTTCCTGTAACGATCATCATTTTGTTTTCCGGTACAGGAACTGGATCCGGAACCGGCGTAGGAGTAGGAGTAGGCTCCGGTGTTGGTGTTGGTGTTGGAGTAGGATCCGGTGTTGGTGTTGGTGTAGGCGTAGGATCCGGTGTTGGTGTTGGTGTTGGCGTTGGTGTAGGAGCCGGAACTGCAATCTTCTTCAGATAGGAAGTAGATGAGTATCCCGTTTTACCGTTATAGACGACCTTTGCCCATCCGTTACTCTCGCTTACGACCGTGACCTTGCTGCCTTTAGGAATGGTCAGAAGAATTTTTCCGCTTGTACTTGCAGTACTTCTCATATTCAGATTCTGCGTGGTTTCTCTTATGTCTGTACCCACCCCTGGAACTGGTGTAGGTGTGGGTGTGGGCGTAGGCGCCGGAGCTGCAACTGTCTGCAGATAACCTGTGGACACATAACCTGTCCTGCCGTTATAAGACACTTTTGCCCAGCTTCCGCTCTGACTCTGTACGGTAAGAGTTGTTCCCTTGGGTATAGTCAGAAGTATCGAGCTGCCGGTGCTTGCACCTGATCTCAGGTTCAGGTTCGCTGTTGTCTTTCTTGTATCTGTACCTGAAGGTACTGTTGTGGCAGGAGGTGTTGTAGGTGTAGGCGTCGGTGCTGAAGGTGCTGCCACGGTTCTCAGATAGTTTGTGGAAACAAATCCTGTCTTCCCGCTGTAGCTTACTTTAGCCCATGAACCGCTGACACTCTGCACAGTCAGTGTGGTTCCCTTGGGTATGGTTAACAGGATACCTGCAGACAGGCTTGCAGAAGTTCTTAAATTCAGATTCTCGGTTGTCTGTCTTGTATCAGCAGCACTTGGTGCTGAAGGAGTAGCAGGTGCCGGTGCTGCCGATGAAGAAGAGAATGATACATATGCCGGATTGGCACTGATATAAAGTCCATTAGACAATTTATACATCTCTCTCCCGTCAACAGAATGCTTTTCTGTCACCTGGAGTACGGTTCCTTTATTATAAGTCCTCGTCTTTGCATTCCAGTTAGGTGAGCTGTATGCCCATAATGAAAACGCAGAGACGGTAACACTGCCAGTTTGAGTATTGATTACTGCAGCTTCTACAATGGTATGGTTAACCTTTACCGGTACAACCAGTGCAGAGAAACTCATGACTAAAGCAATGCTTGTCTGCAATAATACCTTTTTAATTCTCTTGCTTAACATAATCTACTCCTTTCATATCAAAAATAATATAATGCCTTCTTAATGTTATAATTAATTCATAAGTTCTGTCAATATTTTAAGCTATATTAAAAATAATTCACATTTGATTTCTGTCATTTATCTGCTTTCCCTTTCATTCCAATCCATTAGGGGCTGCCATTCAGGCGGAAGAAGATTTTTATACTGTGCCCAGGAGTAGCGAAGGTCCATAAGGAGCACCTGGCCCTGATCTGACTCGGATCGGATGACTCTCCCAGCAGCCTGAAGAACCCGGTTTATGCCCGGATAGATATAGGCATACTCAAAACCGAGATTTTCACGTGCAAAATATTCTTTGATGAGATCCCGTTCATAGGATACCTGAGGATAGCCTACACCAACGACTGACGCGCCGATGAGCGCCTCTCCCTGGAGATCTATCCCTTCGGAGAAGATTCCCCCAAGAACCATAAAGGAGATAAAGCTTCTGTCCCTTTCCTGATAGAAGAGCGATAGAACATCGTCTCTTTCTTTTTCACCAAGATTTGGCTCCTGGATATAAATATCATACTCGTTTCCATATTTTTCCATGAACAGAGCGTGAACATCCCTCATATATTTATAGGAAGGGAAAAAGGCAATGTAGTTTCCTTTTCTTCTCCTGGCCATCTCATGGATATTTTCACTGATTCCTTCAAAGCTCTCTTCTCTTTTTGTAAATCGCGTATCGATATTCCTGTCCTGATAGACTTCGAGATTTTCTTTAGGAAAGGGTGATCCGAGGGACTTTCTGTAATCTCCCTCTTCTCCGCCCAGTACATCGAAATAGTAGTTCATCGGAGCGAGTGTTGCAGAAAAAAGAATCGAGGCTTTTGCACGCTTGAACACATCAATGAGGATATCCCGGGGGTAAATGCAGAAGAGCTTGATGATCACATTTGATCCTGCTGTTTCTTCATAAGTCAGATAGCCCTCATTGTAGATTTCGGAAATATTAAGGAAACTGTGTACGGCAAAAAAGAGGTCCAGGATCTTGTCCCTTCCTTCAAAGTCTTCCCGTACTTCCTTCTGAAAGATTTCGAAGGACTGAAGAAAGTCTTTAAGAAGAAAGATGAGATCATCCGAAACACCGAAATAGGTATGCTTACCCCCCTTTTCTTCGAGAGTTTTCCTCATTTCGATGAACTTCTTGTTGATCTTGGTCAGAGAACGCTTAAGATACGAAAACCTGTCGCCTGCTTTTTTCGCTTCCATGACCAGCTCTTTGGATAGGGAAGCCGAATACATGTCCCTTGATCTGTCCACAAGGTTATGGGCTTCATCCACAAGAAAGATGTAGTTTTCCCTGACGTCCATGAAAAATCTTCTGAGATACACTTTAGGATCAAACACATAATTGTAGTCGCAGATGATGAGATCGCTGAAATAGGAAAGATCAAGTGAAAGCTCAAAAGGACATACCCGATATCTTTTTGCATATTCGATGATCATCTCTTTGGAATAGCTTCTCTCGTTTCTCAGAATATCCAGAATGCATGCGTTGATCCGGTCATAATGCCCTTCCGCAAAGGTGCATTTATCCGGATTGCAGTTGATCTCATCATTGATGCAGATCTTCTCTTTGCTTGTGATGGTGAGGAATTTCACTTTTCCTCCCTTTTTTCTGATGATCTCCACGCTCTCCTCCGCAACGGTCTTCAAAGTACCCTTTGCGGTGAGATAGAAGACTCTGTCCGCCTCGCCTTCTCCTATGGCCTTAATGGCCGGAAAAAGTGTGGAAATGGTTTTACCGATTCCCGTCGGCGCTTTGGCAAATAGCTTTCCGCCCTGTCTGAGGGTTCTGTAGACATCAACAGCCAGATCTCTCTGTCCAAGACGATAGCTCATGAACGGAAAAGGGAGTGTTCTTAGGGATTCATTTCTTTCCTTCTTCCATCTGACATCTTCCCGGGTATATTTCAGATACTCTTCAATGGTATCCGATACAAAATTCTTCAGTTCCTCATAGGTATAGTTTCGTTCGAATGTTTTCGTGGTTTCCGTATCGAGATTGAAGTAGGTGAGAAGCAGAAGAACATTCGCCTTCTTTTCCTCTTCCATATACATGAATCCGTAAAACATCACCTGTGCCCAGTAGAGCCTGTTGTAGTCTTCATCGATATCTTCCAGTGGCGCATAGGTGGATTTTATCTCTTCGATATATCTTCCGCGCACAATTCCGTCCGCTCGACCATCCACAATGAAAAGAATATCTTCAAAAGCGATCTGATACTTGAAATACTGTTCCTTTTCATAGGAAATATCTTCCTTCTGCCGCTCCTTCTGGATCTTTACATGAGCCCGAGTGCCCTCTTCCAGCCTGGACGGACTTGTGCCCATTCCTCCAGATACGATATCCCCATATCTGTGTACAAATTCTATGAGATTTCTAACGGATATCTTTATATCAATCATTATTTACTCCAAATAGTTTAAATGCATACCATCATAAGGATTATACCACTAAATCTATGATTTAACATTCCAGAAATACGGATGCCCCTATGGGTATCAGTCTAAAAAACCTCATCAAAAAAAGTCTCCGAAGAGACTCCTCAAGTGAGCTTACGCTCATTTTTTATAGGGATTTTTCAGTGTCACAGAGATTTTTCAAGCGCGCTGCTGAGTTTATTAATGCTGAGTGTAAGGTTTTCCATTTTCACTTCAATCCTTGTCAGGAGATAGATTGAAATCACCATAGGAAATCCGATGTTGGCACAGGCTTCAATAAATACTTCCATTTTGCTCACCCCTAAGTTAACTATGCAGAGTACGCATGATTGACCAGGATCACTGAATCAGTTCCTTTGCGGTGTTCTTGATGAAGCTGGCTTTTGCCACAAGTGCAAGGACTGAGATGAAAACAAAAATTCTCTCCTTGTCTTCTTCGTGGATCTTGAGCTCATCAACGATATCCCTCAGCTTTTTCTCATCTATAATAACGTTTGTGCCGGATTTCGTCTGGCTCTTCTGAATTTCATAAAACAGCTCATACGCGGTTTCCCACGTTATGATATCATCCTCACGATTGTTGATGTCGTTGAACGCCAGTCTGAACACTTTTTTGATTTCATCCGTACTGAGTACCGGCCTCATATAGCTGATGAAGACCAGCTGGATGAGATGGAGCTTTGTGTAACCTTTTTTCTTGCCCTGATACGGCTTTGTAATGACATCACTCTTTATGTAGTTCTGAATGATATTGATTGTATAGGACTCATCATTGAACAGATCTTCGATAAACTCGATGACCTGAGATAAAAACAGATCATATTTCGGAAAATCGTCCAGAGGCATAATACTGCTCTTCGCTTTAACTTTTACAGAATCTTCTATACTTAATACATTCTGGTCTCCCTGTGCACTCATACATTCACCTCTTTTAAATACTTACTTTAACTTTATTATAAGTTATTTAATACCATATCGCAAACATTTCATTGTGTTTCCCCTGCACATATGGGAATCTTTACCTCTCTTCCATTTTGTCGGATTCAGAGTTCAAGACTTTCCTTGTAGACTTCTTTCTTCGGGATTCCTCTTAGCAGGGCAACTTTCTGTACCGCCTCTTTCTTGCTTAATCCGTCTTCCATGGTAGCCACAAGATGCTCTTTAATGGTCATATCGATAAACGCTTCTTCAATCTCCTGCCGGATCTCGTCCTTGGATTTACCTGAGACGACAAGTACAAATTCACCCTTTGGCGTTTTTTCCGCGAAGGAATCAAGAACCTCACTTACCGTTCCTCTCAGATGCTGCTCATAAAGCTTGGTCAGCTCTCGGGATAAGGAGATATTTCTTTCTCCAAAAACTTCCTTTACCGCCATAAGCGTATCCAGAATTCTGTGAGGCGCTTCATAAAAAATAAGGGTTTCCTCACGATCCTTAAGCAGCATCAGCTCATCTCTTTTTTTCTTTTTTGCCTTATCCAAAAATCCCACAAAGGAAAACTTCCCGGTGGGAAGACCTGATGACACTAAAGCGTTGATGAGTGCTGAGGGTCCCGGAAGCACATTGACTTCTATTCCCCGCTCTATGGCTTTTCGGACAATGACCTCCCCCGGATCCGATATTCCGGGCATACCCGCATCGGTGACAAGGGCGATATTCTCCCCGGATTCGATCTTATCGAGAATATACTCCGAAGCTTCCATTTCATTATGTTCTCTGTAGCTGACCAGAGGCTTTCTGATCTCATAACGGTTAAGGAGCTTAGCCGTCACTCTCGTATCTTCGCATGCAATGCGGTCCACCTCATTCAATACTTCAATCACCCTAAGGGAAATATCCTTGAGATTCCCGATGGGTGTGGGAACCATATACAGTTTACTCATCTTCTATCATCTCCATAAATTCTTCGAATTTCATCTGAATAGTTTCCCTCATCATCATACACAAAAAGAGGCGCTTCAACCTTAAGAAACTCCCCTCCCCCACGAAGTCCTTCCACAAGCACCATAGTGGGAGGCTTCTTTGTATTGGGATAAACCATTCTGATTCTTTTTGGCTCGATCTTATATTTCCTAAGCAGCGTCATGATGTCCGCCAGTCGTTCAGGTCGATGGATCATGTAGAATCTGCCATTGTCTTTCAGTATAAGCTGAGCCGCTCTCACCACATCTTCAAGGTTCAGACTCACTTCATGACGGGCAATGGTCAGGGCATCCTTCTCATTGATGATGCCGCTGTTCTCTTTTTTATAAGGTGGATTCACTGTCACCACATTGAATTTAGGCAGACCCTTCAGAAGATCAATGTCCTTAAGGTCTCCATGAAGTATTCTGACTTTCTTCTCTATCTCATTAAGCGCTAAGCTTCTCTTTGCCATCTGGACAAATTCATCCTGTATCTCCAGACCCATTATTTCTTCCGCTTCAGTTTTACCGAAAAGGAGAATAGGAATGATCCCAGTCCCTGTACAAAGATCCATAACATGATCTCTTTTCTTCACTTTCGCAAAATCGGACAGCAGAACGGCATCCACGCCAAATCTGAATCCTTTTTCTTTCTGTATGATTTTCAGACCGTTTCGATCAAGGTCTTCCAGTGTTTCACCGGGCAATAGATGAGTCATGTTCTCTACCTGCTTTCACATATCCATATCGTTCTCTTACATTTTATAGGCTAAAATGACTTTTAACAAGGAAGCATTATTCTGATTGCTTATACCTCTGCATTTGGAAGGTTAACGTTCAATTTCCATAAACATAACATTCTCGTATTCGATCTGGTTGTTATCGCATTTAAAAATAGGTTATAATTACACATATCTTTAGGCTGGTGGTGATGAAAAATGATCGATAAAATCAAAAACTGGGATGAACGCATAGTAATATACATCAATCAGAGAGTGAAGAGAACCTATCTCGATTACTTCTTCACTGCAGCAACTTATCTTGGATCCGATATCTTTGCCATCGGATTCATTCTGGCATTCACCATACTGCCAATGAGCAGAATCGATGACTTTGCGAGATACGCTGCAGTTGCGCTCATCATGTCTTCAGTCACTGTCGGCATAATGAAGAATAAAATCAGAAGAAAAAGACCTTTCGAGAGCATCATTGAGCTCAAAAGTCTGAAAATCGGCGTGGACCAGTTCTCATTTCCATCCGGACATACCACGGCAGCTTTCTGCCTGGCAGTGACATCGGCTCTGGTAACAGAAGGACATATCGCATCCACTGTCTATCTTGTTCTGGCACTTATCGTCGCCATATCCAGAGTGTATCTGGGTGTACATTACCCTTCCGATGTCATCGCCGGAGGCGTGATCGGAACTTTCTATGCCATACTTGTCAATATTTTACGGGAGGTACTCATTAATGTTTGAAGATGTTAAAGGTGTTATTTTTGATATGGATGGAACGCTGATCGATTCCATGTGGGTCTGGAGAAAAATCGACGAAGATTTTATCCTGAAGCAGGGAATCAAGATCAGACCGGAGGAACTTATGGGAAGCATTTCTCATCTCAGCTTCCACGAAACCGCGGAGTATTTCAAAAGAGAATTCAAGCTGATGGAGTCTGTTGAGGAGATCAAAAACAGCTGGAATACCCTAGCAAAACATGAATATATCCATAATGTCCTTTTGAAGGACAATGCACTGAAACTGCTTGAAGCACTTAAAGATAAAGGCATCAAGATGGCCATTGCAACTAGTTCATCCAAAGAACTGCTGGAAGACACCATATCCTCCAAAGGGATTGCTCATTTCTTCGATGTCATCGTCACGACGGATATGGCGGGCAAGACAAAAATCGAACCTGATGTCTATCTCCTCGCGGCAGATCTTATGAATATCTCACCGGAGAATATCGCCGTGTTCGAAGATATTCCTGCAGCAATGATCGGCGCAAGAAAAGCAGGCATGAAGGTTTTCGGTGTCCACGATAAATTCTCTGAGAGCAGAAAACTTGAAATCCTTGAAATCTGCCACATGTATATTGAAAACTTCGATGAGATTCTGCCTCTTCTGGCATGATCAGACCAAAAATTGAAACAGTCTCAGGAAAATCAATACGATTCTCCTGAGACTGTTCTTTTTCAGTATTATTTATTATAGGTAACAGGAAACTTTTCCTGAAGCTCAGTCATAAGCTTTGAGTAATATTCCATCTGCTTGTCCTGAAGCATCTTATTCATGACTTCATCCTTGACTTCAGCAAAGGGACGTGGTTCCTGACCCTTCTTGTCTGTTGTCTTGATGACATGGTATCCGAACTGAGTCGACACTGGAGTCTTTGTCATTTCTCCGACTTCCATGGAGAAAGCGGCATCTTCGAACTCCTTGACCATCATTCCTCTTCCGAATTCTCCAAGATCTCCACCCTGCTCTTTTGAAGGACAGCTTGAATGTTCTCTTGCAGCATCTTCAAAAGATACCTCATCGGCACTGATCTTCGCAATCAGATCCTTCGCCAGGTTCTCATCATCTACAAGAATATGACTTGCTTTGATGCTTTCCTGTCCCTGATATCTTTCCGGATGTTCATTGTAGACCTTCAGAGCTTCCTCTTCTTCAATAGTGATTGTTCCGAGAATCTTGTTCATGGTGAAGCTGTATTTGATGTCCTTAAGCGCCTGCTCTACCTGTGACTGATAAACAGGATCGCTGTCCAGACCAAGCTCTGTGCCGAAAGCTGTAATCAGTTCAACGCTTACCAGCTGATCAAGCAGCTGCTTTCTGCCGTATTCTGATTCAAAATATCCTCTTCTCTCCGGTGCTAATGAGGCAATTGTGCTGTCCAGGATTGCATCAGTGATTTCAATGCCGTTGACAGTTGCCAGTACTTTATTTTCCATTATTATAAAATCTCCTTTATTCGTAAATTCTTTTCTATCTTACCATATTTGAATAAGATTACAAAACCATAAGCATCATACCATCTCGAGCTTAGATTATACTTAATTTTTCGTTCATAACTTTAAGCTAGAATAGTATTCATAATATGAAACAGGAGGTCTTCAAATGACAAATCTAAACAAAAAAGCCCCTGATTTTACGCTCATGGGCTCCGATAAGAAAACCCATTCCCTGAAAGATTATCTGGGCAAAAAAGTCATCCTTTATTTCTATCCTCGGGACAACACACCAGGATGCACCCTCGAAGCGGAAAGCTTCAGAGACAACAGTGAGACACTTTCCGGTGAAAATGCTGTGATTCTAGGAATTTCACGGGACAGCCTGGCTTCTCATGATCAGTTTGCAGAAAAGCTTGATCTTCCCTTTGTTCTGCTTTCTGATGAAGACAGTAAAGTATGCGAGACTTATGATGTTCTGAAAGAAAAGAACACCTTCGGAAAGAAATCCATAGGTATCCAGAGGAGCACATTCATCATCGATGAGAACGGGATACTCATATATGAGAACCGTAAAGTGAAAGCCGAGGGCCATGCTCAGGAAATCATCGATTTTCTTCGAAGCCACAATCAGCAGAACAGCTGAAACGGAGGTAAATAAATTGGATTTTGAAGCTGTAATGAAAGAACTGGAATCTCTGGGAAAAGAAAGGACAAAGAAAATATATATATCCAATGGTGCCGTTGAACCTCTTTTCGGTGTAAATACCGGGGACATGAAACCTCTTCTGAAAAAAACCGGTCTCAATCAGGAGCTTGCTGAAAAGCTCTATGCTACCGGAAATTATGATGCCATGTATTTTGCAGGTGTCATCGCAGAGCCCAGGAAAATGACAGCATCCGATTTCGAAAGATGGATAGATGGTGCTTATTTCTATATGATCTCAGATTTTGTGGTTGCCGTGACCCTGTCAGAATCCGACATCGCACAGGAAGTATCGGACAGATGGATAGATAGCGGAGAGGATCTCAAAATGTCCGCAGGCTACAGCTGCTACTGCTGGCTTCTCGGTAATCGGAAGGATCAGGAATTCGACCCGGAGAAGATTTCTAAGATGATGGAGCATGTGAAATCAGCCATCACTGATGCGCCAGTCAATACAAAAAAAGCCATGAACAGCTTTATCTATACAGTGGGAATTTCCTATATCCCACGAAACAGAGAAGCTCTGGATATCGCTGAAGAAATAGGCAAAATCGAATACAGAAACCATAAAAACAAGGTCATTGTATTGAATCCCCATGAGACCATAAAAAAGGAGCATGAAAAGGGAAGGCTTGGCTTCAAGCGCAAGTTCGTACGATGCTGATAAGCTCTAGAATAAAGCGAGGCACAGATTTTTAGTCTGTCCTCGCTTTTTATCTGTTATTACACGACTGTGATTGCAGCTGTTGCCACAAACATTCTCTTCTCTGAAAGTTCCTTGAGATTGATCATCTCCATTTTCCCGTTATTGGATACCAGTACATTGAAATGGTCAGCATATCCCGTCACAGTCACCCAGTGATTGTAAAGTCCGTCACGATACCCTTTAAACAGCCTTAAACCGACGATAAGAGGGACCGGATTGTCTTTGTCGATGTTCTTCTTGATGTCCATCATCATGGCTCTAAGCCCCAGAGAACTACCTAAATAACTGTGTATGATATTGACCTTCGCTTTTTTTCCGATTTTATGGTAATACCAGAGGGCTGCAAGCTTGAATCTTAATGCGGTAGTTGGTCCAAGAAGATATTTTCTGAACATCTCATTCTGATCTCTGATCAGTTCTTCTCGGACATAGGATTTTCCTACAGTATACGCCACATGGTTATTCAAGGTCACCGATCCGCACCCGAAAGCAGCAAGAGGTTTTGTAGACAGATGCTGGTTCCCGCCATAAAGTCCATCAAATATTTTCCTCATATCACGATCAATCACGGTAAAATTTATGCCGTTAAATGTATATTTCACGTTATCTCTCCCATACATTTTCTTCTATCATATCAAATAATTCTTTAAGATGGATTAATCCAGTCAAGTTTTTCAATGTTTTCATGAAGAACAAATATAAGAGAAAAGAGTGATTCCGTTTTTACAGAACCACTCCTTATATGTCTCTATTTCACCGCGTCTTCCAGCAGTTTTTTAACATAGTTTGGCAGTGCAAATGCAGCTTTGTGAATCTCTGTATTGTAATATCCTGTCTCAAGTCCAAGTGCATTCCACTTTTCATCATTGAGGTCTCTCACTGGATCAAAGGACTTTGAAGCAAACCCGAACAGCCAGTGTCCTGAAGCATAAGTAGGAATATGTACCTGATAGACCTTAGCGACGGGGAAGAATTCATGAATCCTCTTATGGGCTCTCTGCATCGCTTTGGCATACTCCTCATAGAAAGGGCTCTCATGCTGATTGACAAGTATTCCGTCTTTTGTAAGTGCTCTATGACAGTTACTGTAGAACTCTCTTGTGAAGAGACCTTCTCCAGGTCCGATAGGGTCTGTACTATCAACGATGATGAGATCATATTCATTCTCTTTTTCGCTGACGAATTTAAGTCCATCCTGGAAGTAGAGACTTACACGTTCATCATCAAGACCGCTGGTTGAATTGGGGAAGTATTCTCTGCAGACATCAACAACCAGCTTGTCGATTTCCACCATATCTATTTTTTCGATGCTTTTGTAGCGAACCAGTTCTCTCACTGTTCCGCCATCACCGGCACCTATGACAAGCACCTTTTTAATGTTCGGATTTGTCGCCATCGGTACATGCACGATCATATCGTGATAGATGAATTCGTCTTTTTCTGTAATCATAACCAGACCATCAAGAGTGAAGAACTTTCCGAACTCATTGCTCTGAAACACATCGATTCTCTGAAAGTCACTCTTTCCTGAATAAAGCTGCTGCTCCACCTTTATGGAAAACTTCGCTTCCTTGCTGTGGTCTTCTGTATACCATAATTCCATTCCATTACCTCCATGTATGATTTAATCTTTAATCATATATATTTCTGCCGCTGAATATTTCTATCATTTCTTTTCTCAGATTATTTGAAATCTCCAGTCTCTCTTTAGGACTGAATTCTCTGATATCGTTTCTGAAAAGATAGTTCTGCAGATTGATTTCCTTAATGAGCATTTTTGTATGGAAGATATTCGCCTGATAGACATTAATATCATGTGCATCATAAGCGTCCAGTGTTTTCGTATCAATATATTCCTGTATCGATCTGATATCATGATCGATGAAGAACTTTCTTCCATCTTCACCACGGGTAAATCCTCTTACACGATAATCGATGGTGATGATATCGGAGTCAAAGCTGCCGATCAGATAGTCCAGCGCGTTAAGCGGTGAAATCTTTCCGCAGGTGGATACTTCAATATCAACTCTGAAGCTTGCTATGGATTTGTCCGGATGATATTCAGGATAGGTGTGCACAGTCAGGTGACTTTTATCAAGATGCCCTACTACACTTTCTCTTTTTTCATAAAGGCTCTCACCAAGATTGCATGAAGGATCTACGCTGCCTTCAGACAGAGGTTCTTCTGAAATCAATATGGTCACACTTGCACCCTGAGGATCATAGTCCTGCTTTGAAACATTTAATACATGAGCTCCGATCATTTCAGTCACATCACATAGGATTTTGGTCAGCCTCTCTGAATTATACATCTCGTCTATATAATCTACGTACTCACTCTGTTCTTTTTCACTTTTCGCATAACAGATGTCATAGATATTGAAGCTTAAGGTTTTCGTCAAGTTGTTGAAGCCATATAATTTTAATTTTTCTGCCATTTTGGCGCTCCTTCTTTTTAAATGATTTCCTCAATCAGTATCGCGAAATACATGATTTCAGACTTGAAGTTCGATGGTTCTCTATCTGTAAAGATAGAACTCTAGACTGCTCCTTTCGTGAGTTTACAGAAAAGATGAGCTCTTGTCAATAACTTAAAGCAAACTTTAATAAATATTTTGTTTAGTGCTACTAAACTTATTTGATGTTTTTTTATTTTCCTGAAAATCAGATATCTTTGAATCTTCATCTCTTAATTCTCTTACTTCGGATCATCATGTATATTTCCCGACACATAAAAAACCGCATCAAACGATGCGGTTTTTTATGGTGGCTTCACTCGGAATCGAACCAAGGACACGTAGATTTTCAGTCTACTGCT